>JAJXXM010000328.1 GCA_021781095.1 bacterium | reverse complement strand
TCTGCGCCTAGCGCGGACCGGGCCCGGTGACCACGCGAACGAAATCCTTCGGACGCAGCCACTTCGCAACCGCCGCCTGCACCTGTGCCGGCGTCGTCGCGAGCTCTTGGCGTGCTTCGATGATGTTTTCGTCGAGCGGTAAGCCTTCTTGCGCGTATCCGAGCAAGAGATCGGCGACCCCACCGTACGATTGCTGCCGCACCGGAATCAGCCCCAGCAAGAGCGCTTTCGCGCGCAATAAGCGATGCGCGCCGAGCGGATGATGCTGTAACTGTTCGATATCGGTAACGATCTGTTGCTGCGCGGGAACGATATTCTGCGGGTTCGACCCGTAGCTGATCGTGAAGACCGAACGATGCTTCTCGATGTTAAATTGCGATCCGACGTAGTAGACCCAGCCATGGATCTCACGCAGATCGTGGTAGAGCATCGAGCTGTAGAATCCGCCGGTCAGAACGGTATTCGCAAGCTGCAACGCCGCGAATGCGGGGTTCGAGCGAGCGAAATCCATCGTCTGCGCCAAGATCGTCGACGACTGCACGCGTCCCGTCGCCGGAACGACTGCAGATGCCGGAGGATTATTCGGTTGTGGTGCCAGGGCGGTGTTCGGTTTCGGTCCGACCGCTTTCCAAGCACCGAAGTAGCGCTCGACGAGAATCTTCGCGCGCAGCGGAGTGATATCGCCGACGATCGCGATCGTCGTGAGATCGGGGCGATAGGCCGCTTGATAGTAGCTGCGAAGATCGGCGAGCGTGAGCCCGCGGATCGAGGCCGGTGTCGCGTGGCGCTGCGTCGGATCGCCTGCCGGGTAGAGCAATTTCTGCACCTGCTCGTTCGCAAGCGTTCCCGGCGCATTTTCGGCACCGAGAATCGCTCCGAGCGCCTGCTGCCGAACCACGGGGAAGATCGCCGCCGGAAGCGCCGGATGCAGTTCTTCATCGGCAAGCAGTTGCATGCCGCGAGCGACGTGATCCGAGAGCACGTCGAGCCCGAAACTCGTTCCGACGCTGACGTTTGCAGCGATCTTATCGAGTTGCGTCTGATAGGCAAGTCGACCGTAGGTCGTGCTGCCGTAGCCCATCAGGGTTGCAAGCACGCCGTCGACCCCCGATTCGCCCTTCGGTTCTTGCAGGACGGGATTATTATCGATCGATCCACGCAGGACGACCGTCTTGCTGAGTTTGCTCGGCACGACGATGACGCGAAGTCCGTTCGCGAGCGTAAAGCTCGTCGGGTGCACCGTCTCGCGCGGAACCTTCAGATGCGCAAGAATATCATTCGCCCACGACGGAAGCGCTTCGTGCTTCGTCGGCGGGACGGAATTATTTTCTTTTGCCGCCGGGCCGGTTCCCATCGAAATTTTCCCGGAGTTGCTCGGGACGGCGTAGGCGAGGATCGAGGTTTTATAGAGGAGATAGCGCCGAATGACCTGATTGACCTCGGCGGTCGTCACGTGTTTATACGCGGCGATCATTTGGTTGGGGGAACGGAGACCCTGCACCGTTAGCGCCGTCGACCACGCGAATGCGAGGTTGGCGATATTATTATATTGGAACGACGCCTGCGCGACTTCGCGACGAATCGAGGCGCGGACCAGTGCCGCCGGAACGCCGTTCTTTTTATAACCTTCGATGACCGCTTTCATTTCGGCGGCGATCACCTGCGGCTTCGTCGTCGGAGCTACCGCTGCGAAGAGAAACCCGCCCGAGAGTTTCGGATGGTTGTCGCTCTGGAAGCCGGTGAAAAGCGCTTTCCCGTTGGCGACAAGCGCGTAGAGCCCCCCGCGTTGTGAATTGAGCACGTCGGAAGCGATGACCGACGCAGCGTACTCTTTGCTTGCGTAGCCCGGAAAGCGAAACGCTTGCGCGACCAGCGTGTAGGGTTGATCGCTGGTCTCGGCGATGACCTGAGCCTTCATTGGCTTCGGTGCGACCTTCGGGCGCGCCGGTAACTTTGCTGCCGGAATCGAACCGAAGAGTTTTTTCACCATCGCGATGGTCGTGTGCGGATCGACGTCACCGACTATCACGAAGATTGCGTTATTCGGGTGATACCACGTGCGGTAAAAATCGATCAGTTGCTTGTGATTGATCTGCGTCGAGAACGTTTTGATCGTTCCTAAGGTATTGTTCCCGTAGGGGGTACCGACGTAGACCGCTTTTTGGATTTTCATCAGCATGCGCGATATCGCGTTGCTGTTATCCTGGGTAACTTCTTGCTCGATTGCGCCGCGTTCTTGGTTCCACTCGTTTTGCGCCATAAGCAACCCTTGTGCGCGCGACGCTTCAAGGCGCAGCGCCACATCGAGATATTGCGATGGAACGGTAAAGAAGTATTGCGTCATTTCAGCTTGCGTGTCGGCATCGAAATCGCCGCCGGTGAGGCCGATGATTTCCGTCAGTTGATTGGCCGATATCGTTTTGCTGCCGCGGAACATCATGTGTTCGGTCGCGTGAGCGAGGCCGTCGAGCGGTTCTTCATTCGAACCGACGCGGTAGTTCATCATCGTCGTCACGACGGGTGCGAGCGTATCGCGCACGACCACGACTTGAAGACCGTTGGAGAGTGTAGTACGCGTGACGTTCGAATCGGCGCGCGCTT
>JAJXXM010000431.1 GCA_021781095.1 bacterium | reverse complement strand
CGATCTCTCCGGCGGGCTCGTGCCCGAGCACCATCGGGGCCTTGCGCGCGACGTACCAGGCCATAATATCGCCACTGCAGATCCCCGCAGCGCGCGTGCGCACGAGCAGTTCACCTTCGGCGAGTTGTGGCACCGCGACGCGTTCGATCGCGATATCGTCGACGCTGCGCAGCATCGCCGCGCGCATGTGCTCGGGATGCGTTGCCACGTTACGTCTCGATCGCCGCTTTGAGCCCGAGCCCGGAATCGAGCGCGGCGAAGGCGTCGACGATGCGCTCGAGCGGATAGCGGTGCGAGATCAGGCGCGTGCAATCGAACGCGCGCTCGCGCAATAATGCGAACGCTTCGGCGACCGCGCGCGGCGTAAAGTGAAACGGCGAAATCAGGCGCACTTCATCGTAATGAAGTCGCGCCGCGCGAAACGAAACGATTGCATCGGCGGGCAACCCGCCGAAGAACGACACGGTGCCGCCGCGACGCACCAACGATGGAGCGAGTTCCCACACCTCGGCCGTGCCGGTACATTCGACCAGCGCGTCGGCGCCACGCCCGCCGGTTCGCTCGCGCAAGGACGCGCCGACGTCGTTCGCGCTCGCGTCGATCGTCGCGAGCCCGAGCGAGGCGGCGAGCGCGAGCCGTTCGGGGCGACGCCCGACGAGCACGCACTCGTGCCCGTCGCGTGCGAACAGCAAGGCGTGGAGCATGCCGAAGCCGCCGTCGCCAAAGACCGCGACGCTGCTGCGAGGGCGCGGAGCGAGCACGTTGCGCGAATGCACCACGCACGAGAGCGGCTCGAGGAACGCGGCCTCGGCAAACGTCATCGCCTCGGGCTTATGGAAGGCGTTGCGCGCGAGAATGTGCTGAGGCACCACGATGGCATCGGCGTAGGCGCCGAGAATTTTCCGCTCCATCACGCTCTCGCAGAGCTCTTCTTCTCCGGCGGCACACCAGTAGCACCTCCCACAGGGGGCCGAGTGCACGCAGGCGATCGCCTCACCGACGCGCCAATCGCTCGCGCCCGAGCCGAGCGCGAGAATCTCGCCGGAAAATTCATGCCCGAACGGCGTCGGAAACGGCATCTGCGGGTGCCCGCGACGATATGCCTTCAAATCGACGCCGTCGGTCAACGCGACGCGCACGGCGACGACCGCTCCGCCCGGCGGCGGTTCGGGCATCGCGACCTCACGCAATTCGATGTTGCGCGGCGCCACCAACATCGCGACGCGCATCGGTTACCGCTCCGGTGCGAGGGCCGAGCGCAGGGCGTCGCGCAAGGCGGGAGCGAGCGGCTTGCTCGTGCGTTTCACGCGATCCATGCACGCGCAGGTCAGCGTGAACCGCGCCCCGGGCTCTCCGAGTCGCTCGTTCATCACGACGGTCTGCCACCGGATGCTCGCGGTACCGACGTGTTCGATCGAAGTCTGTAGCTCCAGCCAATCGTCCATCAACGCGGGGCCGAAATATTCGGCATCGGTCTTCACGCGCGGCAACCAGAAATCGTATTCCTCGAATATTTTCTCGTACGCGAATCCAAGATCGCGAAAAAATTCCATCTCGGCACGCTCGATATAGCGCCAATAGGCAGCAAAATACATGATCCCCGCGGCGTCGATATCGGCCCACTGAACGCGAACGCGCGTGCGAAAGAGCCTCGCGCCGGGCGGACGCGTGTCGATGAAACGACTCATCGGCGTGCACCGAGCGCGGCCGCGACGTAGCGCGCGAGCGGGTCGATCTCGAGGTTGACTTCGCTGCCGACGGGGCGCACCCCGAGCGTCGTCCGCCGGAGCGTTTCGGGAATGAGGGCGAGTTCGAACCAGTCCGGCCCGGTCGCGGCAACGGTGAGACTGACGCCGTCGACGGCGACGTAGCCCTTCTCGACGATGCCTTCGGCAATTCGTGCCGGACGCTCGATGCGCATGCGTTCTCCTTGCCCTTCGGGCGTTCGTGCGATCACGCGCGCTCGCGCATCCACGTGTGCGTAAACAAAATGACCGCCCATGCGGTCGCCGACGCGCAGACTATATTCGACGTTGACGCGCTCTCCCTGGGTGCGAGCACCCAAGGTGCTCCGTTCGATCGTCTCGGGAATCACGTCGAAGGTGATGCGCTCCCCGGAGACCTCGGTTGCCGTGAGGCAGACGCCGTCGATGGCGATCGAATCCTTCACCTCGGGCCGCTCGCGCTCGACGCCCTCGCAGGCAACGACGAGACGCATGCCGCCGCGCGCGTCGCGCTCGATCTCATGGATGCGGCCGCCGTAGGCGACGAGTCCGCTAAACACGCTCGCTCCCGTTCCTACGCGTAGCGGCCGGGCCGAGCAGATGCGCGTTGATCGCGACGACCTCGTCGGCGAGCTCCGGAAACGCGCGCACCTCGACGCCGGCGGCGCGGAGCAGCCGTTCGCCGTGCGCTTCAACGAAGAGCGCGGGTTCGGCGAAAGCGAAGACGACGCGCGGAATACCGACCTCGAGAATCCGCGTCACGCACGAACGGCGCGGCGAGAGACGCGCACCGCAGGGTTCGAGCGAACTATAGAGGGTGCAGGCGCGCAGGTCGGCGCCCGCCGCTTCGGCTTTCTCGATCGCCACCTCTTCGGCGTGAGCGAGGTCCTCGTTCTCGCGGCTGTACCCCGTCGCGACGCACTGGCCTTCGGCGTCGACGATCGCGCATCCGACGGAGAATGCACGGTTCGACGGCGGCGCGGAGCGCGATAGCTCCACCGCCTCGCGTAACCACGCGCGGTCGCGCGCCTCAACGGAGGACATCGTCGGTATTCTCAAAGTCGAGGACGGCACAGTTCCCCAGAGTACGCACCGCGAGCAGATGCAGACGACGATCTTTGTCGTGCCGAAAGCTCGCCGGCTCGACGAAACGCGCCCGGCCATGCGCGCCGAGAAAAAACGGCGCGATCGAAAGGCGAAGGTGCGTGAAGAGCCCCGCCGAGAGAAACATCGTCAACACGCGCGTCCCGCCCTCGACGAAGAGGCTCGAGATACCTCGGCGTTCCAGCGCCGCAACGATGCCGCGCGCGTCGGCGCGTTCGAGAGAGATCACCTCGGCGCGTTCGCCGATCCGTTCGCGTACTGCGGCGAACGCGTCGTGCGGTGCGAGAACGATGCTCCGATCGCCGCCGTCGGCGGCGAAGAAGCGCGCCTCGTGCGGAATCGCACCGCTGCGCGTCAGGGTCACGCGGCGCGGTTGCACGCCGGCCCCCCGCAAAGAGGGATCGTCGCGGCGAACCGTCTCCGCCCCCACCAATATGGCCTCGTACTCCGAGCGGAGGCTCCGCACTTCCGCAAAATCTTCCGGACTCGAGAGCACGAGCCGTTCCGCGCGATCGTCGTCGAGGAAACCGTCGAGCGAAAGTGCGGCGGAGAGGGCGATCGCTTTCATCGTCGAGTGCGCTTTCGGCTCGCATCGGTAAGTGCGACGACCACGGCGCGTTCGACGATCGCACCCCGAGCGCGCAGCGCGAAGACGGCGTCGACGAGGGTCGCCCCGGTGGTACAGACGTCGTCGATCAACGTCACGCGCGTTCCCGCCGCGAGCATCTCGTTCGCGCGAAACCGCCCGCGCGCTTCGAGCCGTTCGGCACGCGAGCGGCCGCGCTGCCGATCGCGCGCGGCGAAGATCAATGCGCGGCTCGCCATCCGCCCGGCGGCGCGGGCCGCAAGCGACGCAAGGCACTCCCCGCCATCGAAACCGCGGCGCATGCGGCGCGATGCGCTGGTCGGAATACCGACCAAATGGAGATCCTCGCTCGCGAGCGCGGCGCCCAAACGCGCACCGAGCGCTGTGGCGAGATCGCGACGCCCGTCCTTTAATGCAAGCACCGCTCGCCTCCACGCGCCGTCGTACGGACCGAGCGCGCGAACCTCGATATCACCGAGCGTGCGGCGCAACGGCGCGCGATTCGGCGCGCACTCCATGCAGAGCGCTTCGCCGATTCGCCCACAGAGAAGGCAACGCGGCGGAAAGAGCAGATCGAGGGCGCGGTCGAACATACCCGTCCTTCACGCGCTCGCACGAACGCGTCAAGAGCGCGCCGATCATTCATTGGCGACCGAACACGCGATCAGCTCGCTACCCGCTTCGACGCGATAGTCGAGCCCGACCAACGCGTCGCGCAGCCGCGACCCGGCGCCGATCTCGGCGCGATCCCAGAGCACGCTGCGCTCGACGAGCGCATCGCGCCCGACGCTCGCGCCGACCCCGACGACGCTCGGGCCGACGACGTGCGCACCGCGCTCGATCCGCGCTCCCGCGCCGATCCACACCTTCCCTTCGATACGCGCTCCCGTAGCGATCTCGGCATCTGCGGCGACGCCGACGGGGCGCGCACCGATGGGCACGAAGCGCCCTTCAAGCACGTCGTAGGTCGCGCGCCGATATTCTTCGGGCGTGCCGATATCCGACCAATACGCGTCGGGCGCGCGAAAACCAAAGAATGCCGCGCGCGCGGCCTCCAGCGCCGGGAAGACTTGCTTGCCGAAATCGTAGAACGTCGCCGCCGGAATCTCGTTGAAGATCGACCGTGAAAAGGCGTAGATTCCGGTGTTGACCAGCCGGCTGCGCTCGGTTCCGAGCGCGGGCTTCTCCTGAAAGCCGACGATGCGTTCGTCGTCGTCGAGCACGACCACGCCGTATTGATCGACGCGTTCGCGCGGGACGAGGCCGATCGTGGCGATCGCTCGGTTCGCGCGGTGCCGCGCGAGCAAGGCGTCGAGAGGAAGATCGGTGAGGTCGTCGCAGCCGACGACGATAAAATCGTCGCTATCGGAAAAATAGGACTCCATCTGCTTGAGCGCGCCGGCACTCCCCATCAGCTCGCGTTCGTGCAGGTACTCCAGATGAACGCCGAATCGCGAGCCGTCACCGAGCGCTTCGCGGATTGCATCGGGAAGGTAGAAAATATTGATCGCAATTTCATTAAAACCGTAGCGCTTGAGATACCGAATCACGTGCGCGGCGTTCGGTTCGCCGGCGACGGGAACCAAGGGTTTGGGAACCTGTCGGGTGAGCGGATAGAGTCGCGTCGAGAGCCCGCCCGCGAGAATCATCGCCTTCATGGTGTTCGCCGTCCTCCTAATGATGCACGCACTTCGTCGATGAGAACGAGAGCGAGGAATTGCGGCAGCGCGAGCTGGCGCCGCCACCGATGGGGTTCTCGAAGCAGGCGATAGAGCCATTCGAGATTGAGGCGCTGCCAGCGCTCCGGCGCGCGCGGTACCCGCCCGACGATGGCGTCGAAGGCCCCACCGACCCCGATCCCCGCCCCGGCGCCGCTTGCGGCGAGATGATCGGCGAGCCAGAGCTCTTGGCGCGGCGAGCCCAACCCGACGAAGAGCAGGCGCGCGCCGCTTCGCGCGATCGCTTCGGCGACCGCAGCGGATCGATCGACGGGAAAATATCCATCGGCGGCGCCGGCGACGCGCAGACCCGGAAAGCGCTCCGCCAACCGTTGCGCCGCCTCGATCGCGACGCCGGGCGCCCCGCCGAGGAGATAGATCGGGAGCGCCTCTTTCGCTGCTGCGGCACAGAGGCGTTCGAGCAGTTCGACGCCGGTCACGCGCGCCGACATGCGTGCGCCGCGCCGACGAGCGGCGGCGAGCACGCCGACCGTGTCGCAGACGTTGAGCGCGCTCGCGGCAAGCGTCGCCCGAAAACGCGCATCGCGTTGCGCCGCGACGACCATCTCGGTTCCGAGCGTGACGACCTGCGCGGGGCGATCGCCGTGCGCGAACGCGAGGATACGCGCGGTCGCCTCATCGATATCGACGCAATCGAGGCGACACCCGAGCACCTCGACCGATGTGGGGGCCTCCGTCACGCGGCGTATGCGGCGAGCAACGGCTTCAGGCGCCGTGCGAGATCCGCGGGCATCGCATCGAGCGGGAGGCGACAGGATCCAACAGCAAAGCCGAGTTCGCCCATCGCCCATTTCACCGGGATCGGATTGCTCACCGTGAAGAGCAACTCGAAGAGCTCGAGCAGTGAGGTGTGAATGCGCGCGGCTTCGTCAACCCGGCCCGCGCGAAATGCATCGCGCATCGCGCGAAACTCGCGCGAGCAGAGGTGCGTCGCCACGCCGACGATGCCGTCGGCCCCGAGCGCGAGCCCCGGAAGATAGAGATGGTCGTCGCCGACGAGGAACTGGAAGCCCTCGGGGCGATCGCGGAGGATCGTCGCGAATTGTTTGAGATCGCCGCTCGACTCTTTCACGCCGATGATGTTGCCGTGCCGGCGCGCGAGTTCGACGAGCGTGGCCGGAAGCATATTGGTCGCCGTACGGCCGGGAATATTATAGATCGCAATTGGAAGCTCGGTCGCCTCGGCGATCGCACCGAAATGCGCGAGCAAACCGCTCTGCGTCGGCTTGTTGTAATAGGGAACGACGGCGAGTAACGCATCGGCTCCCGCCGCCTGCATGCCGCGCGCCGCCTCGACCGATCCGCGGGTTTCGTTCGTGCCGGCATTGGCGATGACGCAGGCATCGTTTCCGACGCTCTCTTTCACGGCGGCGACGAGTTCCAAACGCTCGCCTTCGTCGAGCGCCATCCCTTCGCCGGTCGATCCCGCAACGACCAATCCGTCGTTTCCACGATCGACGAGCCAGCGCGCCAAACGCTTCGCTTCCGCGACGTCGAGCGCGCCGCTACTATCGAACGGCGTGATCATCGCCGTGAGAATGCTACCGAGTTTCACCGCTCATCACTTTCTGCTCTGCGAGCTCGAATGCATCGAAGACCGCGCGTTCGGCACGTGCGGCGTCCGACGCCGGAACGAGGACCGAAATCGTGACGTTGCTGTCGGTGAGGTGGATGACCTCGACGTTTTCGGTGCTCAAAGCTTCGACGACCCGCAACACGACTCCGGGCAGTTCGCGCATGCCCGCACCGACGATCGAGAGTTTGGCGCAACCTTCGCGCACGCGAACGGCGAGATTGAGATCGCCAAGCAACGCCCGCAATTCGCCTCCGCGGTCACCTTCGACGACGAACGAGACGCCCGATTGATTGATCGCGACCTGATCGATCGAAATGCCGGCATCCGCGACGCGAGCAAACATTTCGAGTTCGACCTGCATGCGCCGTTTCGGGGATTCGATGTCACCGCGAATGACGCGCACCCACGTCAGCCGGTCGCTCACCGCAACGCCGGTCACCGGCGCGTCGTGACGCAGGCTTTCGACGACGAGGGTGCCTCGATCGCTGGTGAGTCCTTTGATGGCATAGGTGCGCTCCCGCTCCCGCGCGTACTCCGCGGCGACCGCGTGCATCACTTTCGCTCCGTGGGTCGCGAGCTCGGCCATCTCTTCCAGCGAAGCGCGAGCGATCGTGCGCGCGCGCTCGATGCGGCGAGGATCTGCGGTCATCGCGCCGCTGACGTCGGTGTAGATATCGATGCGCTCGGCGTCGAGCGCGTCGCCGAGCGCGACGGCGGTTAAATCGCTCCCACCGCGCCCGAGCGTCGTCGTCGAGCCATCCGCGCTCGCTCCCTGGAACCCGGTGACGACGGGCACGTAGCCCGCCGCGATCGCTCCGAGGAGCGCGGTCGGATCGACCGCGCCGATGCGCGCGTTCCCATAGCGCGCGTCGGTGAGGATCCCCGCTTCGCGCCCGGTGAACGCTCGCGCGACGATGCCGTTGTCGCGAAGATGCTTCGCTACGACCGCGGCGGCGATACTCTCGCCGCACGAAAGCAGCAGGTCGCTCTCGGGCGTCGCGCTCTCGCCATCGAGCAACGCGAGCAGCGCGTCGGTGGAATAGGGTGCGGGTGCGCGGCCCATCGCCGAAACCACCAGCACCGGGGCGAAGTTCGCCGACAGCGCATCGCGTACGCGCTCGACGACGTGCGTGCGCTGCTCGGCCGTCGCGACCGAGGTGCCGCCGAATTTCATCACGGCGATGCGCGGTGCCGCAGTCATCCGAGGAAGCCTCGCGCGAGCAAGAGTTCCAACAATTGCACGGCGTTCGTCGCCGCACCCTTGCGGAGCTGATCGCCGACGCACCAGAGCGCGAAGCGCGTCCCCTCCGCGCCGTCGGCGCGGAGCCGCGCGACGTGCACTGCGTCGCCGCCTTCGACCTCCCGCGGCGTCACGATCCCTTCGGCGTGAAAGCGTAGCCCCGGCGCACCTTCGAATGCAGCGCGAAGCGCGGAGATATCGGTCGGACGCTCCGTGCGTACCACGATCGACTCGGCATGCGCGGTACGGACAGGAACGCGCACGCAGGTCGCACTCACGTGCAATTCCGGCAATCCGAGCATCTTGCGCGTCTCTGCGGCGACCTTGCGTTCCTCACCGCTCCATCCGTCGGCGTCGAACGTTCCGATCTGCGGCACCACGTTGCGCGCGAGCGGGGCCGGGAAAACGAGCGCGGGCGATTCGGGCTCGCCGAGGGCGAGCGCGCGCTGCGCGGCATCGAGTTCGTCGAGACCCGCGCGCCCCGCGCCGCTCGCGGCCTGGTAGGTCGAGACGACGACCTCGCGCAGCCCGGCAACGTCGCGAATCGGTGCGAGTGCGAGCGCGAGCAAAATTGCGGTGCAATTCCCGACGGGTAGGATATGGTGCCGACGCTCGAGGGCTGCGGCGTTGATCTCGGGAACGATCAACGGAATATCCTCGTGCAGACGAAACGTCGCGTTGTTGTCGATGCAGTAGATGCCGCGCGCGGCGAGATCGGCGACGAACGCCTCGCCGAGCGATTCGCCCCCGGCGAAGAAGACGACGTCGCGGTCGGCGAGCGCTTCACCGGTGGTCGCACGCACGTCGAGCAAATCGCCGGCGTAACGAACCGCAGCGCTGCGCTCGCGCGAGCCGAAGGCGGCGACGTGCGCGAGCGGCAGACGGCGCTCTTCGAGCACCCGCAAGAGCGTCTCGCCGACCGCGCCGGTCGCACCGACGATGCCGACGCGAAGCGCGCTCACAGGACGAGTTCGAGGCCGACGTGCAGCCCCGGCGGAAGACGGCGCACCCCGCGCAACGCCGCCACGATACCATCGGCGAAGGATTCCCGCGAGAGCGAATCGTGACGCACGGTCAGCACCTCGCCGCGACTTCCGAAAATAACCTCCTGATGGGCGACGAGTCCGGGAAGGCGCACGCTATGAATGACGACCGGTGCCGCCCCGGCTGCCTCCATTCTTTTCGCCGTCACCTTCGCCGTGCCCGACGGCGCGTCGCGTTTGGTGTCATGATGCATCTCGACGATCTCGGCGTGCGGAAAGCTCCGGGCGATCTCCGCCGCGACGCGCATCATCACGACCGCACCGATGGCGAAGTTCGGCACGAAGAGCGCGGGAACGCGTTTTTCGGCGGCGATTCCGCCGATCTCGTCGAGCGTCGCCTCGTTCCAGCCGCTGCTCCCACTGACGACGGGAATGCCGTGCGAAACGGCTTCACGCGTCCAACGCTCGCTGCCCGGTTGGGTAGCGACGTCGAGGAGTACGTCGATCGATCCCCGCGCGAGTAAATCGTCGAGCGAGCGAACGTACGTCGCATTATCGAGCGCCGTCCGTTCGCTTACCAAACCACCGACGAGTTCGAGCGTCTCGGCCTCGCGTACCGCATCGGCGGCGATGCCTCCGAGACGGCCGGCGATGCCCGCGATGCCGATGCGCAGCGGCGCCCGTGCCTCAGACACGTTCGAGCGGGGCGTATTTGAGCATCAGCATTTTTTCGCCGACGTTCGGAAAATCGATCGTGACCAAGCCGTCGCCGCCGGCGCCGACGAGATCGCGGATCGTTCCCTCGCCCCACTTGGGATGACGAACCTTATCGCCGGGCCCGAGATTGAGTTCCAAGCCCGCGCCGGCGGTCTCGTGAATCGCCACCTCGCGCCAACGTCCACCTGCCGGGCGGGGAGCGACCGCGCCCTCACCATCGATCGTTTCGAGATTGGGAATCTCTTCGAGAAAACGCGATTTTGGGTAGGAGTACGTGTTGCCGTAGATCATACGCCGCTGTGCGTGCGTGAGATAGAGGCGATCCATCGCGCGAGTGACGCCGACGTAAGCGAGACGCCGCTCTTCTTCGAGTTCGCCGGTATCGCTCAGCGCGCGGGTATGCGGGAAGACGCCTTCTTCCAAGCCGGTCAGAAAGACGACCGGGAACTCCAGGCCCTTCGCTCCGTGGAGCGTCATCAGCGTCACATACGACGATTCGGGATCGAGCGCATCGAGATCGCTGATGAGCGCGATATTCGCGAGAAAACCATCGAGCGAGGGCTCCTCTTCGCGTTCCTCATATTCGCGCGCGACGCCGACAAGTTCGCGCAGGTTGTCGAGGCGCGCGCGCGCATCGTTGGTCTCTTCGCTCTGCAGCTCGCGGGCGTACCCCGAATCCTCGAGCACGGCCAACAATAGATCGGCGATGCCGAGCGTTCGCTGCTTTTCGATCAGCGAGCGCATGAGATCGGCGAACCGCTCCATCTCTTTGAGCTTCTTGGGAACGGCACGTTTGAGCAGTGCGGCATCGAAGAGCCCTTCGCCAACGGCGACTTTCGCCCGGGCCGCTTCGGCAACTAACGCGCCGAGCGTCTGCGAGCCGATCCCGCGGCGCGGCACGTTAATGATCCGCTTGAAGGCGATCGAATCGCGCGGGTTGGCGAGGTATCGTAAATAGG
>JAJXXM010000033.1 GCA_021781095.1 bacterium | reverse complement strand
GCAGCGCGCGCGGGACGATGCCGTCGTCGGCGAGTTCGCGCAGCGCGTTCGCACCCGCGGCGCCGGAATAGAGTACGAGTCCCCACACCCCAAGCGACATCGGCGATTTCAATTTGACGATGCGCAGCATGTTTAAAAAGCGTTCGGGACGTCCGAGATGCGAGATAAGGATCGGCGGATTGATCGCCGCGAGCGCGAACGCCGTATAGCGCGAGGTCTTGCGCAATTTTTTCATCTCCGGCTCCGGCCGGTCGTCGGAGAGAAGCGAGATCAGGCCGAGCCCGCCCATGATGCCGCCGAGAAAGAGATAGGTGACGACGTTCGCTCCCCAATGCGGGCCCTTGAGCAGCGGCCGGTCGTAATAACTCTTCATGCATCACCCCGGAAGATCGCCCAACCGATCGTCGCGAGCGTCAACGCCGCGGCGGCGGCCGCAGCGTATCCCATCGTCTGTCGCGTCGACGGTAGGACGGGCTCGACGGGAAGATTGTAGGCCTCGGGGCTCTCGGTAAGCAGAAAGAATGCGTTGAGCGCGCCGATTCCTCCGCCGACGTCGTCGGCTCCGTACAATTGCGCCTCGACGCCGCGCTGTTGCAGCGTTTCGACGCGACGGCGCGCGCGTTCGCGAAGTTCATCGAGCTCGCCGAACTGGATCGACTCCGTCGGACAGGCCTTCGCGCATGCGGGCACCATGCCGACGCGCTGTCGGTCGAAGCAGAGCGTGCATTTTCCCGCCACGCCGCCGGTCGCTTGTACCGCCGTCTTGCGATCGTTCAGGCGATCGTCGTGCAAGGTCGCGAGCCCGTATTTCGCCGTATCGTCGCCGCGGCCGACCGCTTCGATCAGGTCGATGACGCCGAAGGGGCAGGAGACGACGCAATAACCGCACCCGTTACAGATATCGGGCTGCACGAAGACGCTGCCGAATTCGTTGCGAACGATCGCCCCGGTCGGGCACGCTTCCAAACATCCCGCATTCGTGCAATGTTTGCAAACGTCGCTCACCATCGACCAGCTCGTCTTGAGCCCGTCCTCGTCGAACGATTCGCGTTCGACGAAGTCGACGTGGCGCCACGTCGTTCCGGAGAGTTGGCTGGTGTTGTCGTAGGAATTCCCGGTGAACTCGAAGCCGTCGGAGGGCAACTCGTTCCATTGCTTGCACGCGACCTCGCAGGCCTTGCAGCCGATGCAGAGCGTTGCGTCGGTGAAAAATCCGGTTGCCATCAGCGGCGCTCGCCCGCGTCGATGCCGTGCGCGGCTCCCGCTCCGTAGGCTCGTTGCTGCGCCGTCGGAACCGGTGCTTCGATGCTTCCCGCCGACCGTGCGGCGCGCCGCCCGGGGCGAATCGAGCAGGTCAGCGATTTTGCTTCGTGGATGGAGACGTTCGGATCCATGGAGAGCGCGATGAGGTCGCCGGGAGAGTCGCCGCGCGCGAAACCGACCATGCGGCCGTAGTTGTAGGGGATGCCGATCTGATGCACGCGTTGTCCTTTCCCAATGCGCAAGGGCTGCATGCGTCCGCTCACCAGCGCGCGCGCCTCCATCTCGCCGAGTGCCGTCGATATCGTGACGTAGCTCCCGTTCGCGATACCCTTTTCGACCGCGAGTTCGGGGTCGATCTCGCAGAACGCCTCCGGCTGGAGTTCGGCGAGCCACGGAATATACCGCGTCATAATTCCCGACATTTCGGTGATTCGGTAGGTGGTGAGAACGTATGGATAATCGGGATCGACCGCTCGGTTATAGCGATTGTCGTCGCGCTTCCATTCGCGCAGGAGCGGATTGCTCTGCTGTGCGTAGAGCGGATTTTCGATAACCGATTGCAGCGGTTCGTAATGCGCGGGCATCGGTGCGTCGGCGAGCGCCCCGGCGACGAAGAGCTGGCCGCGCCCGTCGAGATTCATGATGAACGGATCGGCGCCGGAGTGCGCGTCGATTCCGGACGCTCCGGGTCGCGCGGGCGTCGCAGGGTCTTTCCCCTTTGGAAAATCCGGAACGTCGTATCCGGTCCATTCGCGCTTTTGCTCGTCCCACCACACGTATTTCTTTCGCTCGCTCCACGGATTGCCCGCCGGGTCCGCCGAGGCGCGATTGTAGAGCGTGCGTCGGTTCGCCGGCCAAGCCCAGCCCCACCCGGGCGAACTCCGCGCGTCGGCGATGCGTCCGCGCGCGTGGTTCGTCGTATCGTCGGGGCAGACGCCCGAATAGATCCAGCAACCGCAGGCGGTGCTTCCGTCGGCGGCGAGATCGGCGAAGCCCGCAACTTGCTTTCCGTCGGCAACGGTGAAGCCGTTGATCTCGCGGAGAACGCGCAGCGCCGAAGGTTCGCCGGCGGCGCGTTCGTGTTCGTCTTCGTGGTCGTACTCCCACGTCATGTCGAGAATCGGTCGATCCTTCGGATCCTGCGAGTTCGCGTAGAGCGCTTTGAGGCGCTTACCGAGATCGTAGAAATACCAAAGGTCGCTCTTCGAATCGCCGATCGGTTCGATCGCTTTGTCGTGCCACTGCAGCACGCGCGAGGTTTGCGTCATCGTGCCTTCTTTTTCGAGGACGGTCGCGCCCGGAAGGAAGAACACCTCCGTGCCGATCTTCGTGGGATCGGCACCCTCGCGATGCCAGAACGACACCGTCTCGTTATCGAAGAAATCGATGTTGACGAGCCAGTCGAGACGCTCCATCGCCGAGCTCACGAGCTCTGCGTTCTGCCCCGAAGCACCGGGGTTTTGTCCGATGACGAAGTAACCTTTTACCGTTCCGTCCTTCATCGCAAAGGTCGTCGGAAGGACCGAATGGTCGCCGACGAGCTGCGGGAGGTAGCCGTAACAAAAATCGTTCTCCGCGGTAGCCGCATAGCAGTAAAACGCCTTGAGCAGCGAGACGACGTACTTCGGCGTATTCGCCCACCAGCCGGTCGCTTTTGTATTTCGCGCGAGGTAGCGGTCGAGGCTCCCTTCATCGCGCAACGCCGACGGCATCGGCAAGTAGCCGGGCAAGAGATCGTAGAGCGTCGGGACGTCGGTTGCGCCCTGAATGTCGGCGTGCCCGCGCAGGGCCATAATGCCGCCTCCGGGCCGGCCGATATTGCCGAGCAAGAGCTGTAAGATCGCGGCGGTTCTGACGAATTGCACTCCCGTCGTGTGCTGCGTCCATCCGACGGCGTAGGCGAACGCGGTCGTACGGTCGCGCCCGCTATTCCGCGCGAGAAGCTCGGCGATCTTGAGGAACTCCTTCTGCGGGGTGCCGCAGACGCGCTCGACCATCTCCGGCGTGTACCGCGCAAAATGCCGACGGAGAACGTTGAGAACGCAGCGGGGATGCTGGAGCGTCTCGTCGCGTCGCAACGTTCCATCGTCGTTGCGTTCGAAGTTCCAGCTCGAGGTATCGTACGATTTCGTTTCGTCGTTCCATCCGGAGAACATGCCGCCGAGATCTTCGGTGTCGACGAACTCCTCGCCGACGATCGTTGCGGCGTTGGTATACGCGGCGACGTATTCGCGGAAGTAACGCTCGTTCTGCAGTACGAAATTGATGATGCCGCCGAGAAACGCAATATCGGTGCCGCTGCGAATCGGCGCGTACAGGTCGGCGACTGCAGAGGTGCGCGTGAAACGCGGATCGACGTGGATGATGACGGCACCGCGCTCCTTCGCCTTCATGACGAAGCGAAACGCTACCGGGTGCGCTTCGGCAAAATTCGATCCTTGTATGAGAATGCAGTCTGCGTCTTCAAGATCGGGAAGCCAGACCGTCGCGCCGCCGCGGCCGAACGAGGTGCCCAGACCGGGCACCGTCGAGGAGTGTCATATTCGGGCTTGGTTTTCGATCGCGACGACGCCCATGCTATGCATGAGTTTGCCGAGGAGATAATTTTCTTCGATACCGAACGTCGCCCCACCGAGCGAGGCGATACCGAGGGTATGGTTGACGCGCTTGCCGTCGCGTTCGCGGACGAACGTGGCGTCGCGCGTTTCCTTGACGCGGGCGGCGATGCGTTCGAGCGCCCACGCGAGCGGCTTCTCTTCCCATTCGGTCGCAAACGGCGCGCGGTAATGGACGGTAGTCCAGCGACGGTCGTTCACCGTCATGCCGAAGATCGCCGAGCCTTTCGGACAGAGATGACCGGCGTTGATCGGACTATCGGGATTGCCTTCGACGTCGAGAAGCTTTCCGGAATCGTCGACGTAGGCGAGGGTGCTGCAACCGACGGCGCAATAGGGGCACACGCTGGTGACCGCCTTTGCGCCGTCGATGCGAGCGCGAAGCTGTTGGGTCCGCTGCGAGGCGACGTTCGGCAAATCGCCGATGCGTTCTCCAAGCGAGGCACGCGTGCCGCGAGCGCTCGCGAGGCCGGTAATGTCGATCGTCGTCTTTGCCATATCGTACCCTACAACCGAAGCCGCTTACGCGTTTGCCGGTGCCTGCGGCTTCTTGATAAAGAATGGAATGACCGCAGCGACGATCAGCATGATCGCAATTGCGGAGAGCCCGCCGGTATACGAGCCGGTTTTATCCTGAACGAAGCCCGCGATCGCCGGCCCGACGACTCCGCCGAGGCCCCACGCGGTAAGGATGAAGCCATAGATCTGCCCCATGTTCGCCGTTCCGAAGTAGTCGGCATTAAACGACGGCATAACGCCGAAGCCACCGCCGTAGCAGAGCAGAACGATAGCGAAGCAGACCAAGACCCCGGAGAGCCCGGCGATATGGCCGACCGTGAAGAAAATAACGACTTGGATGAGGTACATCACGGTGTAGGTGAGATTGCGGCCGAGTCGATCGGAGATCGAGCCCCAGAAAAACCGTCCGAGCCCGTTGAAGATGGCGATGAGGCCGTACCACAGCGCCGCGGTCGGAATGCCGACCGATGCGAACTGGCTGATCATCGGCACCGCATTCGAGATCACGAAAATACCGGCGGTGACGTTGAGGAAGAGGAGCAGCCAGAGCCCGTACACCTGCGGCGTTGCAAAAGCTTGCGCCATCGTGAAGCCGCCCGCCGCAGTGGCGCTCGCATTGCCCGAGGTCGGCGGATTTTTCAGTGCGAACGCGGCGATGCCGCCGAGGATGATGAAGACGATTCCCGAGATGAAAAAGATACCCATGAGGCCGTGCATGAGATCGTGCGAGAGCTGATACGTCGTCGCATCGAACGGCGTTCCCGCCTTGATCGCGGCATCGCGCGCCTTCACGTACGCGAGCGCCGGTTTTGCGACGGCTGCGTAGGGCGCGAGGCGCGTCACGATTTGGTTATAGAAAAACGCTCCGAGCCCAAACCCCATTACGACGAGGCCGCTACCGAGCCCGCGCATATCGGGGAACCATTTCGTCACCATCGCCACCGGCGTGACGTACGCCATGCCGTTGCCGAAGCCGCCGATAATTCCGTAGGTTACGAGCATCCAGGTGTGTCCGAAATGCTGCGTGCCGAGGCCGGCGAGCATGACGCCGACTCCCCACACGATCGCCCCGACGATCGTCACGGTGCGCGGGCCGACGTGGTCTTGCCAACGCCCGCCGATGAATGCTCCTAGGCCGAGAAAAAATATTGCGGTTTCAAACGGGGTGGTCGCCTGTTGCGTCGACCATTGAAAACCGGCGATCAGCGCGTTGGTAAAAATACTCCACGAATAGACGGTTCCTAGGCAGATCATCACGATGATCCCGGCGATCGCGATGGCCCAACGGTTGGAACCCGGAGCGGATGCGTCCATAGTTCTCTCCTTCACGTATCGTTATCGTTGCGCCGCAGCAGAGGGGCGCATGCAACCTACAAACAGGGGTACTGCGGTGCGGTTGCAGGCGCCTGGGGGATCGCCGCTTGATTTATTTAGCGAACGCTCGATTTCCGAAGGTGCGCGATCGCCGCAAACGAGAGGGCGAGCGTCGCGGCGACGAGGAGCGCGATGAGCGCGTCGCCGAGCGGTGAAACGAAACCGAGCCCGGTCGCGCTCCAGAATAACCCAAGCGAAACCAGCATCGTTCCGACGATAAACTTTAACGCGTTCTCCGGCACGTTGGTCAACGGGCGGTGGGCGACGACCGCGAGGAGTGTGACGAGCACCGCGGCGACGGCGGCGCCGCCGATCGACCAGTCGAGCGCCCCGTGCGACGTTGCGGCAAAACTCACGACGATGATCGCCACCTCGAAGCCTTCGAGCAGGACGCCTTGAAAGGCCATCGCCATGCCGAGCCGATCGTCGTGCGATTCACTCAAGCGAGCGTTGTCCTTTGCGAAATTCGCCGCTTCGTCGCGCATGGGAATGCGCCCGGCATAGCGGTAGATCGCCTTCCTCAACCACTTCCAACCGAAGTAGAGCAAGAAGAGCCCGACGATCGTTTCGATACCGCGCAGTTCGCTCGCGCGGACGAGTAGCGACCCGAATACGGCGATAAAGAGTGCCAGCGCGAGCAACGCTCCCAGCGTTCCGAGCAACGCTACGCGTAGGCCGCGTGTGAGCGCGACGGCGAGGACGATCGTCGCCGCCTCGACGCATTCGACGGCGGAAGCGGCAAACGTCGTGCCTGCAAGGACGGGTCCGGTCATCGTTTCACTCCATACAGATCTCGAAGCACGTCGTTGGCGATCGTCGGGTCGATGGCGTCGGGGATGCGGAAGTCCATCGCCGCACTTCGGCGCGCGCCGACGCCGTGTTGCGGATTTCTCGCATCGATATCGATGCGAGGTGCGAGCGCGGTAAATGGCGCGTCGTCGGGAGTATTGGTAAAGACGGCGTCGAGCGGGCGAGCCGTCGCGTCGTAGATCGAGAGCGGCGGCAGGCCGAGAATGAGTTCGATCGAGCGCAACACGCTCGCCGTATCGTAGCGCGCCGCAACGACGCCGCCGCGCGCGTAGGGACTCGCGACATAAAACGTCGAGCGTTGGTCGCTCACGTGGTCGGGGCCGTTTTGCGCGTCGTCTTCGACGATAAAGATGGCGGTGCTGCGCCAGTACGGCGAGTGCGAAACCGCATCGACGAGTCGCCCGACCGCAAGATCGTTCTGCGCGACGTACGCGCGTGGGGTGAACGCCCCGGCTCGTGCCGCCGCGGTGTGGTCGTTCGGAAGATAGACGATCTCGAGTGCCGGAAGCGTGTGGTGCGCGACGAAGGCGCGGAACTCCCGATCCCATTCCGCTTCGCGGAGCAGGTCGCTATAGTGAAGATTCCACCCCTCGTATGCCGGATCGAAATGACCGACGAGTCCCGCCATATTCCCCGCAAGATAGGTCGGGCTCGTCGAACGCGGGACGCCGGTATCCTCGCCGTAATCTCGGAACGTGATGCCGGCTCGACGCGCGTCGTCCCAGAGGTAGCCGCCTTGCGGCACGACCGGGCCGGCACCGTTCTGGAAATCGTACAAGGGCCGGCGCCCGCCGTAATTCGGCGGCCAGAACCGTTCGACGTAATCGTTTGCAAAAGCGGCGTCGGTCCAGTTATGTCCGTCCGCACTCACTTGCGCGTCGGTATAAGCGTTATCGAGTATGCCGAACCGGCGTGCGATTGCGTGTTGGTTCGGCGTGACGCGCTCGCCGAACCAGGCCAGCTGCGGATCTCCGTCGGCGCGTTTGATATCCCCGAGGACCTGGTCGTAGGTTCGATTCTCTTTAATGATATAAATGACGTGTCGGATCGGTCCGCCCGCGCGCAGGACGGTTTGGACGGGGCGACGCGCGAGCGGCACAATCGTCGCGCGCTCCGCAGCGAAGCTGCGCGCGGCGGGTGCGTCGAACGACGCGGGCGAGATGCGGCGCAGATCGCCGACCGTCAATAGTGCAACGTAGTTCGCATAACTCGCACGTTCGAGCGGCCGAAAGTTGGGATTCGCGTGCATGCCCTCGCCTTTGGCATCGGCGACGTAGATCGCGTCGGAGCCGCTCGCGAGCGCGTCGGGGTACCAACCGACCGGAACGCGTGCGACGACGCGATCCCCGCGCACCAAGGCGATCTGGTTCTCCCCCGCCAGGGCGACGAGAATGGATCCATCGCGCTCGAAGGCGAGTGCGTCGGGAGAGCTACCGAAATGATTGCCGACACCGAATCGCTCGGCGACATCGATGCGGCGGACGCCGTTCGCCGGCGAGTGCGTCGAAAAAAGATCGAGACGTCCGGCATCGCTCGCGGCGACGGCGAGCGTGCCTCCATTCGGTGAGAGCGCGAGCGCGGCGGGGTGCCGATCGGTCGGGATGGCGGCGATGAGTTTTCCGGCACGATTGAAAAAGGAGAGTTTCGAATCTTGGCGCGAGGCGACGACGAGCGTGCCGTTCGCTTCGAACGCGAGTGCCGATGGGTGCGCGCCAACCGCAGCGCTCCACAGGCGCTCACCGCGGCGGTCGAACGCATAGACGCGACCGCTCGCATCGCCGATCGCCGCCAGGCGCGTGCGGTGCGCGGAGAGCGCGATGCCCGCGCACCAGCTTCCTCGCCCGATGCCGTCGATGCCGACGACGTGCTGCTGGTGCAGATCGACGCGCTCGATATCGTCCTGTTTTCCGCCGGCGATGAGGAGACGCTCGCTATCGAGCCAGATCGGGATGCCGAAGCCGTCGGGAAGTTTCACGATCGTTTGCGTGCGAAGCGTCCGCGCATCGAGTATGCGAAGCGTGGCCGGTGCCGCGCCCGCGTCGAGCACCGCTATCCGCTTCCCGCCGGGAGAGCGTGCGATTCCCTGCGGCATCGTGCCGACGGACACGCCGGTGCCGACGGGGCGCAGGTGCCAACCGTTGGGGAGGCGATGGCGAGCGGGGGGCGCCGCCGCCGTGCAAGCGAGCCCGAAGAGCGCTGCGGCGATGATCGCGCGGTACCACATAGGTAGCAGCGTTTTCGGTAGACGGGATGCACGTTCCGCCTGCGCGAATCAGAGAATTGATATTTTCACGCGTCGCTATACCGGAGTGGTACATGTCGGTCGATCTTTCGAAGCTCACGGTTTACCGTGACGGAGCCTTCTCGAACTACAACGATGCAAAGGTCGGCCTGCTGACGCATGGCTTGCAGTACGGCACGGGATGTTTTGAAGGAATTCGCGGCTTCTGGGTACCCGAGGATCGCGAACTCTATCTCTTGCTCCTACGCGAGCACTACGAGCGGCTCTTCAACTCGGCGAAAATTCTTTTGATGGAGCTGCCGCATAGCGTCGACGAGTTGATCGAAATTACGGTCGATCTTTGCCGCAGGAACCATTTCGAAACCGACGTGTACATTCGGCCGTGCATTTTCAAATCTGCGGAAGATATCGGCGTTCGCCTGCACGGCGTCCCGGCGAGCTTCGCGATGATCGCGTTGCCGTTCACGAAGTATTTCGATGCGTCGGTCGGGCTGAAGGCCTGCGTGAGTTCCTGGCGCCGCGCCGACGATACCATGGCGCCGCCGCGTGGAAAAATCACCGGGCTCTACGTCAACTCCGCGCTCGCCAAGAGCGAGGCGGTGCTCAACGGCTACGACGAAGCGATCATGCTCTCGCACGACGGGCACGTCGCCGAGGGATCGGCGGAGAATATTTTCTTGGTTCGTCACGGCGCGCTCTATACGCCCGACCCCTCGCAGAACGTCTTGGAGGGCTGCACGCGGCGCGCGGTCATGCAGATCGCTTCGGAGATGTTGGGCTTGAAAATCATCGAGCGCTCGATCGACCGCGGTGAGCTCTACGCCGCCGACGAAGTATTCTTTAGTGGAAGCGCCGCGGGGCTCGTGCACGCCTCCTCGATCGACGGGCGTCGCGTCGGCGACGGAACGTTGGGCCCGATCGCGCGGCAGATTATGGAAATCTACGAACGCGCGGTGCGCGGGCGCGAGCCGCGCTACCGCAGCTGGATCACGCCGACCTTCGGAGCGCGCAAGGCGTAGGCGCCTACGAGCGGCGTTCGATCTCGGCGAGGATCGCCGTGCGGATGCCGCGTTCGACATCGTGCCACGTGTCGCGCGCGTAGCGCAGATAGTCGATCGGGACGGCGCCGAGCAGCTCGCCGCGATACTTTCCGAAGGGAAGACGCTCGACCGGTTCGTCGGGCGAAGAGAGGCGACAAATTTCCTCGAGCGTCGGCGCGCTTCCATCGCGTTCGGCCATCCGCACGAGAATGCGGTGAAAGATACCGCCCGTCACCGCGACGTCGGCGGCGGCGCGATGTAATGGCTCGTTCCCGAGATCGACACCGAGCCACGTTGCGAGCTCGGAGTTTTTGTGCGAGGGCGCGTTCGGCCACAAACGTTGCGCGAGCCGAAGGGTGCAGGCGCGAAAGCGTCCGTCGAGATCGACGAACGCTCCGTCGAATGCCATGTTGTGCGCGACGACGAGCGATCCGGCGGGCACCAACGCGTGAAACGTCGCGAGCGCCTCTGCGAGCGGCGGCGCGTCGCGTACGTCGGCATCGTAAATGCCGTGGATCGCCGACGCCGCAGGCGGAATGGGGCCGGGAGGGCGTACCAAACTCGACCATTTCGTGCGTTCGATCGGCCCGGTATAGGCGGGCGGTAACCACCGTTCGATGCCGATCTCGCAGAGATGGCTCTTTCGGGGATCGATACCGGTCGTCTCGACATCGAGGATGAAGATCGCGACGTCGCGCAACCGCACCGAGAACGACTCGCGCTATCCGCCGCTGCCGGCGGCGAGCGCCTGCCCCGTCCAATAGCGCACGTCGGGCGCTTCGGGAATCGCGGCGGGAGTGATGATATCGGCGAGCCGGTTGGGAAGG
>JAJXXM010000113.1 GCA_021781095.1 bacterium | reverse complement strand
CTGCGGATCGCGACGGTTGCCTCCGCCCGCCGAGCGCACCGAGCAGCGAATTTGCGCGCTGCGATGTTTCGTCGAGATTCCGAATCGTATCGCGGATACGGTGTTGCGTTTCGGGATCGCCGGTGATGCTCTCCAGATCGGTCGCCATCTTCTTCAGCTTTGCGCTTGCGTCGGCGATATTCGTCGTCGTCGCGAGAACGTTGCCCCGAAACGACGGATCGTTCGCGATGCTCGCCACGATCTGCATCGTCGAATTCAGCGCCGTTGCGGTGCCCTGTATCTGCGCCAATGTCTCGTTGAGACGGTCGGAGTTTCCGCGAACCGTCTTGTCCAACGTGCTCGTCATCGAAACGATATGCCCGCTGGCAATCGTGAGGTTACTCTGTAAGTTGTCGGCGATCGCACTGCTCTGAGCGGCGAGCCGAGCGACGGTCTGGTTCGCCGTCGCCGTCAACGCGTTGGTATTTTCCAGCGTTTGCTGGAGTTCATCGAGCAATCGCGGTTCGCGTTTCGCGACATCGGCGAGTACCCCGTTGAGCACTTTTAACTGCCCCTGCCCCTCGGCAACGAGGTCGGCGATCGTCGCGGTATTGGTTCCCTGTGGTTGCTCGGAGATCGGCATGACGCCGGGAGCGATGATCTCCGGCTGCTCTCCGGGCTCGGGGCGCGGCGGCACGATCAGCAGGCTCGGATCACCGGTGAGCGGCGCCTGAATGAGGAACTTCGATTCACTCGGAATGCGCACGGCCTGCCCGCCGACGTGCGGCTTGATCGCCAGGATCACGTCGACGGTCGTATCGGGGAGTAATTTGATACTCTCGACCGTTCCGACGGAGACACCGCTAAAAAAGACCTGCGCTCCCGAATGGAGCCCCGCCGCCGAGCGAAAATGTACGCCGATGCGATAGCCCGCGTGGCGCGTGCCGAAATCGGTGATGACGTAGAAGAACGCAAAAAGCAGGGCGATCGCCGCCAGCGCAAAGGCTCCTACTTGTGCTTGCTTTGACATCTTCGGGACTCCCTTCTACACCGGTATCGGACCGACCTCACTGCCGGTGAGGAACTGCTGGACGAACGGATTCGTCGAGGTGCGGATCTCCTCGCGCGGGCCGTAGGCGATAATCGCCCCCTCGAACAGCATCGCAACGTAATCGGCCATGCGAAAAATCGAGTGAAGATCGTGCGATATGACGACCGCCGTTCCGTCGAGTTTTTGCCGAAGGCGGAGGATGGTATCGGTGATGAGGTTGGTGACGATGGGATCGAGCCCGGTGGTCGGCTCGTCGTAGAGGACGAGCTCCGGGCGGGTGACGATCGCCCGCGCGAAACCCGCGCGCTTGAGCATGCCGCCGGAGAGCTCGTTCGGCAAACTGTCGTAGACGTGACGGAGACCGACGCTCTCGAGCGCGTCGTCGACGAGGTGGCGAATTTTTTCGTCGGGGAGCGCGGTGTGCTCGCGGAGCGGCAAGCCGACGTTCTCGCCGATCGTGAGGCTGTCGAGCAGCGCCGCGAATTGAAACGCCAGGCTGGTCTTCTGCCGGAGATCGACGAGCTTCCGCTCCGGCGTGTGGCAGAGATCGTGTCCGTCGACGTAGACGTGTCCGCTCGATGGTTCGATGAGCCCGTCGAGCAAGCGAAGGATCGTCGATTTCCCGGCTCCTGAGAGACCGACGATACAGGTAATCGCTCCGCGAACGATATCGAGGCTGCAATTCTTCAGAATGACGTGTTCACCGAACGAGAGCGTGATGTCATCGAGTCGGGCATAGATCGATGTATCCATCGGTTAATGCGTTCCGAAAAGCAGATAGCTCATGATGAAATTCGTGCCGAAGATCAAAATGATCGAGATAACGACGGCGCTCGTCGTCGCCCGCCCGACCCCCGCCGCTCCTCCACGCGTCGAAAGCCCCTGATAGCAGCCGACCCAGGCGATAATACAGGCAAAGACCAATGCCTTGACGAGCCCTTTAACGACATCGTCGAAACCGACGGCCTGGCGCGCCGAGGAGATAAACGTTGCGGGGTTGATATGCGCGTAGGCCTGCGCTATCCACATGCCGCCGACAATCGAGATGATATCGGCGAAGATCGTCAGGAGCGGCAGCATTATTGCCAAAGCAAGGAGCCGCGGAACGACGAGAAAGCGAACCGGCGATAACCCCATCGAGCGCAACGCATCGATCTGTTCGGTCACCACCATCGAACCGATCTCCGCGGCGATCGCCGAGCCGACGCGCCCTGCGACGACCACGGCGGTGAGCATCGGCCCCAACTCGCGCACCGAGGTATAGGTAACGGCGCCCCCGACGAGACTGCCGATACCGAACTGCACCGCCTGCTGCGCCGACTCCAGTGAGATCACCATGCCGGTAAAGAGCGAGGTGAGCAAGACGATCAGCAACGAACCGAGGCCGAGTTCGTAACTCTGAACGAAGGTCTCCGCAAAACGAATCTGCGCGTGGACGAGCGATCGGATGCTCTCGCCGATGAGGGAGACGATGCCGCCGAGATACTCAAGAAACGCTATCGTCCCCACTCCGAAGCGTTCGAGCAAGCGCATTGCTACGCGGTCGCCTCGTCGAGAAGGCCGATCATCTCGCCGATGTTCTCCAACCGTTTGA
>JAJXXM010000281.1 GCA_021781095.1 bacterium | reverse complement strand
CGTGTCGTTGTTGAGGAGCACGAGAAAGCGCCCCGATGCGACCGCTGCACCCTGGTTGTTCGCGACGGCAAAACCGAGGTTCCGTTCGTTGACGATCGTCTTCACCCAAGGAAACTCAGCGAGAACGGCCGCAGTATCGTCGGTCGAGCCGTTATCGACGACGATGACCTCCCCCATGAGGTCCCGCGGTAATGTCTCGGCGAGCGACTGCAAACAGACGCGCGTGAGCGCGGCTTTATTGAAGACCGGTATGACGATCGAGTAGTGCAATGTCGGCGCTATCGAACGAGCGCTGCGTCGGCGATGCGGCGTGCGTCTTCAAAGCGCTCCTGGCGCAGATAGAGCATCGAGAGTTCGACGGCGATGCGCTGAGGATCGAAGCGAAGTGCCGCAAGGAGCATCTGCTCGCTCTCGTCATCCCGACCAACCTGCTGCAGCATATTCGAACGGAGTACCACCGCTTCGATATTCTGCGGCGTTTGTGCAAGCACTGCCTCAGTTGCCGCAATCGCTTCATCGAATGCCCCGCGCGCGCGCGCATCGAGGGCCAACATCATCTGTGCGCGCTGATAGAACTCACCGCTCTCGGCGGGGACTTTTACTGCCCATTGTCGCGCGCTCTCCGAATCGCCCATGCTCGAACTTGCGAGCGCCGCACCGAGTAAGAGCGATGCATCCCCCGCATCGTGTTCCAATCCGCGCTCGGCGATCGCACGCGACTCGGAGAAACGCCCCTGCGCGAGCAGACGGCTCGCGCGGCGACGAAAATCCGCGACTTCAAGCGGCTCGGTTCCGTCTTCGGCGGCATAGAGCCCCTCGACCGCGCCGAGATCGCCGCGCGCCCGCAAGAGCGCTTCGAGCGGATCGAGTGCGAGCGCAGCTCCCGGCATGCGTTCCGCGGCTTCGCGCAAAAACTGCTCGCGCTCAGGCCAACCGTTGCGCTCGCAGACGGCGGCGCCGGCCATGAGCACCGGAAACTGCGCGGTCGGCGATATCTGCGGAATCGCCGCGTGAATCGCGTCGAGTGCCTCTCGATCCCGATGTGCGCGCAAGAGAAAGTTGACGTAGTCGACCGCGCTTTGGTCGGAGGGGAGATCGTGAAATGCCGCAGCAAAGGTGCTCGCTGCATCTTCGGTCCGCGCGAGCCGTTCGTAGGCACGGGCGAGATTGAGGCGGAGCGGTAATGCAGATGGGCGATTTTTTAGGCCCTTCTCAAACCACTCCACGGCAGCCTCATCGTTGCCCTCCGCGACGTAGGTTGCGCCGACCTCGCTGTAGGCCTTCCACTTGGAGACTTCGTCGTCGACGACGAACTGCAAGTGGTTGTAATCACCGTCCTCGATCGCAGCCTGAAAGGCTGCGCGCGCGTCGACAAGCCGATTCTGTGCAACGAGCGCTTTCCCGAGCGCAAAATGCCCATTCGCGTAACGAGGTGAAAACTTCAGGCAGAGTCGCGCCGCCTCTTCGCCCTTCACCGGGTCGTTCATTTTTTCGGTATAGACATCTGCAAGCGCGGATAAACCGTTCGAGAAAAATCCTCGCGGCTGATCCCCGTTCACTTCGATCATCTTCTCGAGGGCGCTGCGAGCCGTCTCGTAATCACCGACCAAAAAGGCCGTCGTGCCCAGGTTGAACCAGTGGAATGCCTCTTCGGGTTCGCGCTCTACGGCCGCCTTGACGATGGCAAGGTTGCGAGCGCCCTTGTCGCGCTCGGTCACGATCTCTTTGAGGTAGCCGCTGTGCTTGATCGCAATCGGCGAGGCCGATGCCTTCAGCCCGAGTTGCGATTGGTCGAGCGTGATAAATTCGTGGATCAAGCCGCGATAGCGAATGCGCGGGTGGTTGGGGAAGATGCGGATCAACAAGTGCGACATCTGCCCGGTGCCCTGATAGTCGTTCGACTCGTTATAGCAGCGGACCCAAATACCCGTGTCGAATGCAGGCACGCTCTTCAGTTGCGCGAGCAACGATTCACTGCCCGGCAGAAACTCTTCATCGGCATCGAGCATAAAGATCCACCGGTACGACGCCATCGCGATCGCTTCGTTGCGCGCCCAAGCAAAATCGTTGCGCCACTCCCGAATCTCGATCTTCGCACCAAACTCCCGTGCAATCTCGACGGTTCGGTCGGTCGAGCCGGTATCGACGATACAGATTTCATCGACGTAGGGAGCGATACTCTGGAGGCACTTGGCGAGAAAGCGCTCTTCGTTCTTGACGATCATGCAGAGGCTCAAACCCGCAGGAAGCTGCGGCGCATCGGCGGGCGGGCGCGGCAAAGAGATCGCTTGCGCGATGGTCGCGGGCTGCGTCGGCGGTGGAGAGACGCTCGGCGGGCTCACCGCCTGTTTTTTTGATTTTATCCGAACCGGCATGCTCTCTTCTTCTTCGGCATCTTCATGTGGAGCTCTTACCCGCAACCGCAATGCGCACAAAAAATCGGGGCCCGCGAATGCGAGCCCCGATCCCAGGTTGGTTACCCGAGGATTCCGCCTTAGCGGAAGAGTCCGAGAACCGACTGAGCGTTCGTGTTGGACTGCGCCAACACCGAGGTGCCGACCTGTACCAGCACTTGGAGTTTCGTGAACTCCGTCGTCGCCTGACCGACGTTGAGGTCGCGAATCGACGATTCGGAGGC
>JAJXXM010000076.1 GCA_021781095.1 bacterium | reverse complement strand
TCCGCAATCGTGCGCCAATACGATGCGTTCGACGCGCACTTCTCCGGTCTCAAAATCAACCTCCACCTCCGCAACGCATGCAGAGTACGAATACGCCGGCGACGGTCCGACGCCCGAACCTTTGAAATCGCCGTGTAAATCGGCGGGCGGCGTATAAGATCCGACCCCCGCAAGCGTACCGAAGCGCGCCTCCGCAGCGCGTGCTGCATCGACGAACGAAAGCGATCGCTCGGGATCCTCTCGGTCAAAGACGCGCCCGCTTTCAAAAATGCAGCGTTCTGCCGGGACGCCGAGCTCGGCTCCCACGGCGGCGGCGATGCGCTCGCGCACGTCACTGGCAGCACTGCGCGCCGCGTTGCCGGCCATGAACGTGACGCGACTCGAATACGAACCGAGATCGACCGGCGTGAGGTCGGTGTCGCCGGAGCAAACGCTTACATCGAGAACGTCAACGCCGAGCGTTTCGGCCACGATCACCGCGAGCATGTTTTGTGAACCCTGCCCGCAATCGCTCGTGCCGCAAAATACCGTGACGCCGCCGCCACGATCGACCTTAACGATCGCGCCGGAGTGGGGCATGGGGTTCCAATAGATCGGCAGCCCGGCTCCGCAGAGATAGGCACTTGCAGCGAGGCCGATTCCGCGGCCGGAAGAGAGTTTTCCGTGCTTGCTGCTATAGTCGGTCCGTTCGGAGACGGCGCTCAACGCTTCGCGCATTCCGCAACTCGTGACGCGTAGATGGTTGACCGTTCGCGTGTACGGGTCGACGGCAATGGCGGCGCGATAGGCGCCTGCGTCAAGACCGAGCTCGGTTGCGATTGCATCGAGTTGTGATTCGAAGGCGTAGCGAGGTTGTGTCGTGCCGTGGCCGCGCTTCGGTCCGCACGGCGGCTTGTTCGTATACACGCGACATCCGTCGAAGGCGTACGCTCCCATCTTATAGGTAACGGGAAGCAACGCGCCGGTGTAATAGGTGGTTGCAACTCCATACGAGCCATAGGCGCCGCCGTCGAGCCATGTCTGCAGTCGACAGGCGGCGATCGTTCCGTCGCTCTTGATACCCGTCTGCAGGTGGATACGCACCGGATGGCGGCCGCGATGCGTGTAAAACACTTCTTCGCGGGAAAGCGTGAATTTTACCGGTCGACCGGTCTTGCGCGCGAAATGAGCAGCGGCGAGTTCGTGCGCAACAGGTTCGGTTTTGCCGCCGAAGCCTCCACCGATGGGAGGCGCGATGATGCGAATGCGGCTCGCCGGCATTTCGAGCACCGAAGCGGCGACGCGATGTAAATAATGCGGCGTTTGGGTCGACGACCAGAGCGTCAGTTTTCCATCCGCTCCGAAACTTGCGACCGCCGAATGTTCCTCCAGCGCTGCGTGGGTATTCCCTTCGAAGAAATATTCGTTATCAAAAATTCGCGCGGCGTCGGCAAAACCTGCTTCAACGTCGCCGAACGTTAAATGCACGTCCTTGTGAACGTTATTTGCTTTGCGCGATTCGGGATGAATCTTCTCTGCGTCGGCACCGAGATCGAGCAAGGCCTCATCGATCGACATCACCGATGGAAGAATGTCGTATCGAACGTCGATCAGCGTTGCGGCATATTGCGCGGTAAGTTCGTCTTCGGCGACGACCCCTGCGACCGGCTCGCCGACGTACCGGACGCGATCGATGGCGAAGACGGTCTCATCTTGTGCCGACGGCAAAATCCCGAAGCGTACGGGCAAGTCGCTGCCCACCGCGACGGCGACGACGCCGGGAAGGCGCAGCGCGCGTTCGTAATCGATCGAGGTAATACGTGCATGCGCGTGTGGGCTACGCAACAGTTTCCCAAAGAGCATGCGCGGAAGTGCGATATCGTCGGCGAAAACCGCGGCACCGGTAACTTTGGCGTAGCCGTCGATGCGTAGAAGCGCAGCGCCGACGACGTGTGCGTGGGCGCCTGAAGCCCCGTTCTTACTCATTGGCGGAAGCGCGCATGCGCCGGCCCGCGAGGGAGACCGCTTCGATAATCTTCGTGTAGCCGGTGCATCGGCAGAGATGCCCGGCGAGCGCCTCGCGAATCTCCTCGTCGCTCGGCTCGGCGTTGTTCTCCAGTAAATGAACGGCGGCATTGAGGAAGCCGGGGGTGCAGTAGCCGCATTGCGCCGCCCCAAGTTCCAGGAATGCGCGTTGAACGGGGTGGAGCGTGCCGTCGGTTGCGAGCCCCTCCACCGTCTCGATGGGTCGATCGACGGCATCGGCAGCAAGCGTCAGACAAGAGAGCACGGGGGTGCCGTCGAGGATGACGGTGCAGGCGCCGCATTGGCCGAGTTCGCACCCGTGTTTGGTGCCGGTCAGGCGCAACTCTTCGCGGAGAACCTCAAGCAGCGTCGCGTTTGGGGGAAAAGCCAGCGTAACGTCGCGCCCGTTTACACGCAACGTTGCCAGCATCTTTGACGGAGAGATCGACACGCTCGTTCCTCGCCTCACGCCCGGACTGCTCGGTGCAGAACGCGCGCATCTACGCATGGTCTAAGTATTAAGGAAGGGTTGCCATCGGCACCGATTAACTCCTTTCTACCCAGTATGCGAAAAATGTTAGTTGCACCTCACAAAAAAATATAGAACGACATAGAGTACGTGCATGCTTGATATTCTTTCGCGGG
>JAJXXM010000448.1 GCA_021781095.1 bacterium | reverse complement strand
GCTCGTCAGGACAAGGCGGTCGCCGCACGCTACTCGGGCCGGCACAACACCTCCACGCGAAAAGGAAAGGCCCTCGCACCGTTTCAGTGCGAGGGCCTTCGGGACCCGAGTCGCCGGTCGCGCCTAGCGCGGGCCGGGCCCGGTGACGACGCGGACGAAGTCCTTCGGGCGCACCCACTTCGCAACGGCCGCCTGCACCTGTGCGGGCGTCGTTGCCAGTTCTTGGCGTGCTTCGAGGATGTTTTCGTCGAGCGGCAAGCCCTCTTGCGCGTAGCCGAGCAAGAGATCGGCGACGCCGCCATAGGATTGCTGCCGCACGGGGATGAGCCCCAGCAAGAGCGCCTTCGCGCGCAACAGACGATGCGCTCCGAGCGGATGCGCTTGGAGTTGCTCGATGTCGGCGACGATCTGCTGCTGGGCCGGTACGATATTCTGCGGATTCGATCCGTAGCTGATCGTAAAGACCGAGCGATGCTTCTCGATGTTGAACTGCGATCCGACGTAATAGACCCACCCGTGGATCTCACGCAGATCGTGGTAGAGCATCGAGCTGTAGAACCCACCGGTCAATACCGTATTCGCCAGTTGTAACGCGGCGTAATCCGGGTTCGCACGGCCGAACGCCATGCTCTGCGCGAGCGTCGTCGAGGACTGCACGCGCCCGGTCGCCGGAACGACCGCGGCCGCCGGCGGGTTGTTGGGCTGAGCGGCGAGATCGGTCTGCGGTTTCGGGCCGGAAGCCGTCCAGGATCCGAAATACCGCTCGAGGAGAATCTTCGCGCGCTCCGGAGTGATGTCGCCGACGATGGCAATCGTCGTGAGATCGGGGCGATACGCCGCGTGGTAGTAGTTCTGCAGATCGGCGAGCGTCAATCCTTTGATCGATGCCGGCGTTGCATGCCGTTGGGTCGGATCCCCCGCCGGATAGAGCAACTTCTGCAATTGCTCGCGTGCGAGCGTGTCGGGAGCGTTTTCCGATCCGAGAACCGCCCCGAGCGCTTGCTGACGCACCACCGGAAAGACCGTCGCGGGGAGTGCGGGGTGCAATTCTTCGTCGGCGAGGAGTTGCATGCCGCGCGCGACGTGGTCGGAGAGGACGTCGAGCGAGAAGTTCGTTCCGACGCTGACGTTCGCCGCGATTTTATCGAGCTGCGCCTGATAGGCGAGTCGATTGTACGTGGTGCTTCCATAGCCCATCAACGTCGCGAGCACGTCGCCGACCCCGGATTGCCCCTTGGGCTCCTGAAGGACCGGGGTGTTTTCGATCGAGCCGCGCAGGACGACCGTCTTGCTCAGCTTGCTCGGAACGACGATCGCGCGCAGGCCGTTGGCGAGAGTAAACGTCGTGGGATGAATGGTCTGCGGCGGCACCTTGAGGTTCGCGAGGATATCGTTCGCCCACGCCGGGAGCGCTTCGTGCTTCGTCGGCGGGATGGAATTATTTTCTTTCGCCGGTGCGCCGGTGCCCATCGAAATCTTGCCGGAGTTGCTGGGAACGGCGTAGGCGAGAATCGAGGTTTTGTAGACGAGATAGTGACGGAGGACGGCATTCACCTCAGCGGTGGTGACGTGCTTGTACGCGGCGATCATTTGGTTCGGCGAGCGCAAGCCTTGCACGGCGAGCGCCGTCGACCATGCGAACGCAAGATTGGCGATATTGTTGTATTGGAACGATGCCTGCGCCACTTCGCGACGGATCGCGGCACGCACCAGTGCGGCGGGGACGCCGTTCTTTTTATAGCCTTCGATCACCGCTTTCATTTCGGCGGCGATCGTCTGCGGCTTGGTGCTCGGAGCGACCGCAGCGAAAAGAAACCCTCCGGAGAGTTTCGGGTGATTGTCGCTTTGAAAACCGGTAAAGAGCGCCTTGCCGTCGGCGGTAAGACCGTAGAGCGCTCCGCGCTGAGAGTTCAGGACATCCGAAGCGATCACCGATGCGGCGTACGCTTTGCTGTCGTAGCCGGGAAAGCGAAATGCCTGGGCGACGAGCGTATAGGGTTGGTCGCTCGTCTCGGAGATCACCTGCGCCTTCATCGGCAGCGGCGCCACCTTCGGACGCGCCGGCAATTTCGCTGCCGGAATCGATCCGAAGAGTTTTTTCACCATCGCGATCGTCGAATGCGGATCGACGTTGCCGACGATGACGAAGATGGCGTTGTTCGGATGATACCACGTGTTGTAGAAGTCGATGAGTTGTTTGTGGTTGATCTGCGTCGAGAACGTCTTAATCGTTCCCAGCGTGTTGTTCCCGTACGGCGTCCCCACGTAGACCGCCTTTTGGATCTTCATCAGCATGCGCGAGATCGCGTTGCTGTTATCCTGCGTGACCTCTTGTTCGATCGCGCCGCGCTCTTGGTTCCATTGGTTTTGCGCCATGAGCAGGCCGCGCGCGCGGGAGGCCTCGAGGCGAAGCGCTACGTCGAGGTACTGGGAAGGGACCGTAAAGAAATATTGCGTCATTTCGGCCTGAGTGTCGGCGTCGAAATCGCCGCCGGTGAGGCCGATGATCTCGGTGAGCTGATTCGCCGAAATCGTTTTGCTGCCGCGGAACATCATGTGTTCGGTCGCGTGCGCGAGACCGTCGAGCGGCTCTTCGTTCGAGCCGACTTTGTAATTCATCATCGTCGTGACGACGGGCGCGAGCGTATCGCGAACGACCACG
>JAJXXM010000389.1 GCA_021781095.1 bacterium | reverse complement strand
AAGCCACGGTGACCGCTCTCTATGCTACGAGGGCGATCCTTCCATACACCACTTCCTGGGACACGATCGCGATCAACATGAATTGCGTCGAAATTTGAGCGGTCAAGCGGCTCCAAGGAGGTTATCAAGCCTTCGCGCTGTAGCCTATTGGCGGGATGATTCAACAGCGGCCACATTTTGCAATAATCGCCCGCACAAAGCACATAATGCCGGGCGCCGCTACTAGTGTGGCTTGGGCCCGACTATGCAAAAAATAAGCTCGGATGAAGGCCTTCAGATCGCGTTAACCGCGCTTCAGTCGAGCCGCCTGGCCTTGTTGTGCGGTGCGGGTTTGTCGATGGCGAGTCTGAGTAATCTGCCAAGTGCTTCGGCCGTGGCTGCCGAAGTGTCAGTGACGGCGTAAGATTCCCCGTTTTGGGCGGTGTAATTTTCCCCACCCAAGTCCGCCGATTGGCGGGTTATCTCAGCTCCCCTCCCTTCCGGTCGCCGTCGTCGAGGAATCCCACGCGGCGTTTTTCCTTGAGGCGATAGCTCGGCCCGTTGATCGCAAACGTTGTTGCATGGTGCAGCAAGCGATCGAGGATTGCGCCGGCGAGCGTGTCGTCGCCGATGAGCTCGCCCCATTCACTGAAACGCTTGTTGCTCGTCAGAACGATGGAACCGCGCTCGTACCGCTCGCACACGAGCCGGAAGAAGTTCCGTGCGGCCTCGTGATCGAGCGGCTCGTAGCCGATCTCGTCGATAATGAGCAATTTTGCGCGATTGGCCGTGAGCCGTTTGAAATGCAACCCCGAGCTGGAGCGGAGTTTTGCGAAGAGCTCTCGTGCGGTCGTGAAATGCACCATCTCACCGGCGGTGATCGCGGCGTGTCCGAGACTCGTGCTCAGATGCGTTTTGCCGCAGCCGGGTGGCCCGAGAAAGATCACGTTCTGCCCGTTACTCAAGAAGCGCAGCGTGTGCAGATCGCGCACCTTGCCTTCGTCAAGCGAAGGCTGGAAGCCGAAATCGAACTGGTCGATGGTCTTAATACCCGGCAGACCAGCGAGTTTTAGGCGCATCGTGATGCTGCGTTCACGCCGTGCACTGAGTTCCGCGCCAAGGAGCTGGTCTAACAACTCCACGACCGAAAGTTCATTGTTGCCGACGCGGTCGAGCAATGCGTCGACATTTTCAAGCGCTCGGGGCATGTTGAGCTGTTCGAACGCATCGCGCATGCGTTCGTAGATGAGCTGACTCATCGGCTCACCTCGTCATAGACCGAGAGCGGGCGATGTTCGACGACGAGCGTTTCCAGTGCGCGTTGGAGCGATGGTGCCAGTGTGCCGATTCGCAGCGTCTGGCCTTTTCCGGCAGCGGTAGGATGTTCGCACAATAGCGTGTCGGCGGCGTAGATGCGCACGCGCTCCCCGTCGTCGCAAATCACGACCGTGCGGCCGCGGTTCCCAGGCGGAACCTGATAGCGGCTTGCACGATATTCGACGAACCCTTCGGCGTTCACGCGGCGCGTCTCGCGCACGCCGACGATCGTCAATCCCGGGCGCAACGGCGTGAGCAGCGGGCCCTCACGTGCGAAGCGCTCGTCAACGACCTCGCCATGCGTGCGATGCACGCGACCGTTGGCTTCGACGACCCAGTCGTCAAGTTGGCGTTGCGCATCGGCAAGACCACTCGTGAACGCGCGCCCCGGGAGAAACGACGTCTGGAGGAACCCGATCGCGCGCTCCACCTTGCCTTTGGTCTTCGGGCTATATGGCCGCGCGCATTTGACCGTAAAGCCGTAGAGCGCCGAGAAATCGGCAAACTCCGGCTGCAGAATAGGGCGGAAGTGCTCGTCGCGGCCGATCGTCACCGTTCGCATGTTGTCGTACAGTACGTCAAGGGGCACGCCTCCGAAGAAGCGGAACGCCGCGACGTGCAACCGCTGCAGCGTCAACTCGTCCATGCTCGTCGCGAATGCGGCGAACATTTTACCCGAGTACCCCAATACCATCACGAAGACGTGCAGCGGCAGCGCCACCCCGCCATCGAGAACGCGACCCAGCGTGCTCCAGTCGCACTGCGCTTGCTTCGCCGGCGGCGTTGCGAAGCGGATTTCCTCGGAGACCGGATCTTTCGCCGGTCGCAGGCCGCGAGCGAAGTCGCGCACGGTTGGGTAGGGCACGTCGAGGCCGCGGCGTTTGAGATCGCGCGCGAGCTGGGCCGCCGGCACGCCGGCCGCGAGACGCTCGCGCATCCAGTCAGCGTGCTCCTCCAGCCGCGAGCGCCGTCGCCGTAGCGTGACGGTGGGCTCGGCGGCGGCATCCCGGAGCTTCCGCGCCGTCTTCCGGTCGATGCCCAGGTTCGCCGCAACCCGCGTCAGCGGCACGCCTTGTGCATCTTGGATCTTTACTTGCATCCATAATCCCCTTACGATTGGAATGGCCCTCCTCTCGGCTTGCAGGCAGATTGGAGGGTTCTGTTCGTTATTGGGTGGGGATTTTTACACCGTCGGAAGTGGGGATTTTTATACCGTCACCGACACGAAGCAAAGCGAAGGTACGATGCAAAGTATGGCGTTACCCGGGCCCCACTCGCGGAAAACATCGATGACCAAGCCGAATTCTTTTTTCAGCGCGGCGAACTTGATACCGTATTCCTCAGAACGTTCATCGATCCTGACACG
>JAJXXM010000374.1 GCA_021781095.1 bacterium | reverse complement strand
CTCGCGCGCACGGTCGAGCGCCTCTATAACGTCGGCATCCGGGAGGTGATCTTCCCGGCGGGCTACCTCCCGCAGCCGATTCTTGATTACTTCGGCGACGGCTCGCGCTTCGATATGCACTTCACCTACGTGATCGAAGAGAGCCCGCTCGGAACCGCCGGCGCGCTCAAGAACGTCGAGCGATATATTACCGGGCCATTCTTCGTCCTCAACGGCGATATCCTCACCAGCCTCGATCTGCGCGCGATGCTCGCCGCGCACCGGGCGCACGGCGGCATCGGTACGCTGCACCTCATTCACGTCGCCGATCCCTCGGCGTTCGGCTGCGTCGCACACGATGCTGCGGGGCGCATCGAGGCATTCGTCGAGAAACCGGCGCCGGGAAGCGCGCCGACCGACGAAATCAACGCCGGCACCTACCTGCTCGAGCCCGAGGTCCTCGCTGCGATTCCCGCCGGACGCCCGGTTTCAATCGAGCGCGAAACCTTCCCGGCCCTGATCGCGGGGGCGCGCCCGCTCTATGCCTATACGACCTCGGACTACTGGCTCGACCTCGGGCGCCCCGAGGCCTATCTCGCCGCCCACCGCGATATTCTCGCCGGGACGATGCCGCTGGTGCTGGAGCCCGGCATAACCGGGGTGGGCTCGGCGGCGCTGCGCGGCCACCCCGGAGTCGCCCAGCCGGTCCATGCCGACGAAGGAGTCGTCGTTGCTGCGACCGCTCGGATCGGTCCGAATGTCGTCCTCGGCGCCGGCACTCGTATCGGCGAGCGAGCGGTCGTTCGCGACTCCGTGCTCTGGGATGGTGTTATGGTGGGCGATGATGTACGCATCGATGAATCGATTGTCGCGAGCCGCGCACGGATCGGCGCTCGGGCAACCGTTGGGAGCGGAAGCGTGATCGGGCACGATGTCGTCGTCGAGCCGGGGCGCATCCTCGAACCGGGAGCGCGCGTCGGCGCGCAAACGGCGATGCGGTAGTACGGTGCCGAGCGTTCTGTTCCTCAGTTCGTTTCCGCCACGCGAGTGCGGAATCGCAACCTTTACCTCCGATCTCGTGAGTGCGATCGATCGCGAAGAGGGAACCAAGAGCGACGTCATTGCGGTCAACGAACCCGGCGGAGATCTCCGTCGATATCCTGGGCGCGTCTATGCGCGTTTTGACGAGCGCGATCGCCAAGCATACTCCGAGATCGCCGCTCGCATCGACGCTCACCCGGCGACGATTCTGAACATCCAACACGAGTACGGACTTTTCGGCGGCGAACGCGGCGAATGGCTCGTCGATTTAGTGCGTCAGGTCGCCAAACCGACGGTTATTACGATGCATACGGTGCTTCCCGAACCCGACCCGGTAATGTTGCGCGTTGCGCGCTCGCTCTGCGATTTCGCGAGCGCGGTTGTCTCGCTCTCGCATACGGGGCGCGATCTACTCGAACACGTCTACGGCGTCAATCCGGTGAAGATTCACGTGATTCCGCACGGCGTTCCCGACGTTCCGTTTCGCGAAACCGCCGCGGCAAAAGCGAGTTTCGGCATCGGCCAGCGCACCGTCATTTCGACGTTTGGGCTGATCAATCGCGGGAAAGGGCTCGAATATGCAATCGACGCTATGGCGACGGTGGTGCGCCGCCATCCCGAGGCGCTCTATCTGATTCTCGGGGAGACGCATCCGGTGGTGCGTCGTCAAGAAGGCGAATCGTATCGTGAGTCCTTACAGGATCTCGTTGCGGCGAAAGGCTTGCGCAATAACGTTCATTTAATCGACAAGTATCTGAGCATGTCTGAACTGCTTGCATACCTGGAGGCGACCGACATCTACCTCACCCCCTATCTCAACCTCACGCAGATCGTCTCGGGGACGCTTGCATACGCATCGGGCTGCGGCAAAGCGATCGTCTCGACGCCCTATCTCTACGCCAAAGAATTGCTCGCCTTCGGGCGCGGTCGACTCGCCGAGGTGCGCGATGCCGCCTCGATTGCCACGCAGCTCACCGCATTACTCGACGATCCAAGTTTGCGACGCGCGACCGAACGGCGTACGTACCGATATTCGCGTTCGATGACCTGGCACGCCGTCGCCACCGCTTACGAACGCCTTTTCCGCGAACTCACCGAACCTCGCCCGGTAGCGCTGGCGCATACCGCGTAGGCGCATGTTTCCTTCGCTGACCCACCTCGCATCGCTTACCGACGATGTCGGCACCATCCAGCACGCGTTCGGAACGCTTCCCAATCGAGCAACCGGTTATTGCACCGACGATGTTGCTCGTTCGTTGATCGTCGCGATTCAGCATCGATTGCTCGATCCTTCGAACGCCGAAGCCGAGCGCATCGCGCATACCTCGCTCGCCTTTTTGTTGCACGCGCAACTTCCCGATGGGCGTTTTCACAACTTTATGAGCTACGGCCGCGAGTGGCTCGACGAAGTCGGCACCGAAGATAGTTGCGGACGCGCGTTGTGGGCGTTGGGGTACGCGAGCAAGCACGCTCACCATGCCGATTGGCGTACGCGCAGCGCCTCGGCCTTTGCGCGCGGGCTTGCGAGGATCGGTGGGTTTACCTATCTGCGTCCCCGCGTCTATGCGGCGCTTGGTCTGGCTGCGTCGGGGGAGCCCGGCGAGGTTGCCGCGGCGCTGCTGGCCCATTTTCGCGACGCGTTTGCCGCCAAT
>JAJXXM010000035.1 GCA_021781095.1 bacterium | reverse complement strand
CTCGAGACAGAGATCGAGCAATCGCTGCGCGAGCCGCTCGAGCAATCGATGCGATTCCGTCTCGACGAGCGAAACGACGCGGCGATACAACGCCGCGTAATCGAGCGTCGCCGCGAGATCGTCGTTGTTACGCGCACCGCTTGCATCGAGAAGGCAGTGCAGTTCGATTTCGAAGAGTTGCGCGCGGTCGCGCTCGCCGGGATCGGCACCGTGCCGGCCGTACGCGCGTATTCCGCGAAGCGTTATTCGGTCCACTGGTGCGGCCTCCAATTTCGAACGATGGCGTCGGATACCGCGACCACATCGCGCGTCGCCGCAACGTCGTGCACGCGTACGATGTCGATTCCCGCGCGAACCGCAAGCGCCGTCGTCGCCGCCGTCGCAAAAACACGTTCGTCGGGGCGAACGCGCCCGGCGAGTTTTCCGAGCGTCGATTTTCGCGACGTTCCAAGGAGTGTCGGGTAACCGAGCGCGACGAGTCGCTCGAGCCCGGCGAGCACGGCGATATTTTGATCGGGAGTCTTACCGAAACCGATCCCGGGATCGAGCACGATACGCTCCGGCGGCACTCCACGCTCTCGCGCGCGACGCGCCTGTGCGCCTAATGCGCGCAGCACTTCCTCGACGATCTCCCCTTCGTAGATCTCCGTGCGGTTATGCATGATTGCCAAGGTCGCTCCGCTCTCCACGGCGAGCGCGATGAGGTCGTCGCTCGCCCCCCAAATGGAATTGATGCAATCGGCGCCCGCAGCGAGCGCCGCACGCGCGACCTCCGGTTTGTAGGTGTCGATGGAGATCGGCCAAGTGGCGAAACGCTCGCGAACCGCGCGGATAACCGGAACGACCCGCTCGATCTCTTCTGCAATCGGGATCTGCACGTGCCCCGGGCGCGTCGATTCACCGCCGATATCGATGATATCGGCCCCCGCCGCGTACTGCGCCGCCGCTCGATCGAGGGCATCGGTCGGCGAGATCCGCCCGTCCCCCGAAAACGAGTCGGGGGTCACGTTGAGAATGCCCATGATCATCGTGCGCTCTCCGCGCACGAAGCGCCGCCCGCGCACCGTAAACTCCGTTGCGTTCATCCGCGCGACGAAAGGCTCGCCTGCGTTCCGAGCACCTCGGGGCGAAGCGCGGCGACGACGAACGTAGAGCCCGTTACGACGACGACGCCGGTGCTCCCGGCGCGGAGGCGCGCACGCGCGAGCGCGGCGCCGGGATCGGCAGCGAGTTCGTATGCGAGTCCGAGCTCGTCGGCGAGCGCGGCCAAGCGTTCCGGCGCGCGCGCCGGCCTGCCGTCGGCGTCGAACGACGTGAGGATGCAGTACGCGTTCGGCCGCACGAGCGCCGCGAGAATCGCGCGGGCGTCTTTGCTTTCGCCGATTCCGACGACGTAGGTCAGGGCTCGGCCCTCGAAACGCTCGCGAAGGGCGTCGGCGAGCGAACGCGCTTTCTGTTCGTTATGAGCGATATCGAAAAGAATCGGGGGAGCGCCAGGAACCAACTCCATGCGCCCCGGTATTCGCACCTCCGCGAGCCCCCGTTCGATCTCGTTTCGGTTCGGCCGCAGTGCTGCGGGAAGGCTTTCGAGCGTTACGATGGCGGTCGCCGCATTGCCGCGCTGAAACCCGCCCAATAACGGTAACCGAATGCGATAGCTGTCGCGCGAAGTTCGCACGGTAAAGCGCTGTGCGAACGCATCGAGTTCGATCTCGTCGATCTCGGCCCGCTCGCTCGTTTCGATCAGCGGCGCGCCCACCCGCGCGCAGATCGCAGCGATCGTCGAACGCGCTGGCTCTTCACGTACCGCGCTGACGAGCGGCACGCCGGGTTTGGCGATGCCCGCCTTCTCGGCGGCGATTTTATCGAGCGTATTTCCGAGGATTTCTTGGTGATCGAATCCGATGCTCGTAATCGCGCACGCGACCGGAGCGACGACGTTGGTACCGTCGAGCCGTCCGCCGAGCCCGACCTCGATTGCCGCGACGTCGACCGCCTCGCGCGCGAAATACAGAAACGCCACGGTCAACAACATTTCGTAATAACTCGGTGCGCCGAAGCGCGCCGTCACGGCATCGATCGCCGGCAACATCTCCGTCAAGAGCGCGGCAAAACGCTCGCGATCGATCGGCACTCCATCGATGCGCGCTCGTTCGGTCATCGATTGCAGGTGGGGCTTCACGTGGAGGCCGACGCGCAGCGAGCGCTCGCGTAGGACGCGCTCGATCATCGTCGCCGTCGATCCTTTCCCGCTGGTTCCGGCTACGTGCACCACCGGATAGCGGCGATGCGGCTCTCCGAGGGCGGCGAGTAATGCCTCGATGCGTTCTAATCCGTAGTTGGTACGCGGCGAGGCGCTCTCGCCGATACTTGCGAGCAGGTAGCGCTCCGCTTCCTCAAACCTCATGCGTGGTCGGTCGGTCGCTCCGATAGTAATTCCAACGCGTGGGGGAGCGTCGGCAAAAACACGTCGAGCGATTCGGCGACCGCGCGCGGGCTACCGGGAAGATTGACGATGAGGGTGCGATGCCGCACCCCGGCGAGCGCGCGGGAGAGCATCGCGGTACGCACGCGCGGAAGCGCCGCCGCCCGAATCGCTTCGGCGATACCGGGAACTTCGTAATCGAGAATCGCCGCCGTCGCTTGGGGCGTACGGTCGCGGGGTGCGAGGCCGGTGCCGCCGCTGGTGAGCACGCAATCGGCGCGCTCGGCGTCGGCGAGATCGATGAGTTCGGCCTGCAGCGCCGCCGGGTCGTCGGGGATAACGAGCGCTCGAACGATCTCGTAGATCGGTTCGAGACGGTCGCGGAACACCGGCAGGCACGCATCCTCGCGTTCCCCCGCCGCCGCCCGGTCCGAGAGGACGATGCACGCCACGCGAAACTTCATCGTTGGGCGATCCACGTTCCGCTCTTCCCGCCACGCTTTTCGAGGAGCCGAACGCGCTCGATCTCGATCGAGCGGTCGAGCGCTTTGCACATATCGTAGATCGTGAGCGCGGCGAGGTTTGCGGCCATCAACGCCTCCATCTCCACGCCGGTCTGGCCGGAAGTGCGCGCTTCGCTCTCGATCCGCAACAGCGAGGGCTCGACCCACGCAAGGGTGACGGCGACGTGGCTCAACGCAACCGGGTGCGCGAGCGGTATCAGATTCCCGGTCTGTTTTGCGGCCATAATGCCGGCGATCTGAGCCGTGACGAACGCATCCCCTTTCGGCCCCATCGCCGTTCTCAGCGATTCCGCGGCATCAGGCGCGAGCCGAACGAAGGCTTCAGCGCGGGCGAAGCGTTCTGTCGTTGCTTTCTTGCCGACATCGACCATAGAAATGGCCCCGTCGGAGTTTAAGTGTGAGGGTTTCGGCACGTCAATCGTCAAAGAGGGTCGGTAATGGCGCTATTCCAGGAAGCAGACGGCGATCCTCGGGTCGCGCTCGATCGGCTCGCCGATGTGCTGTCGTACTACGGAGCAGTCGGAGACGCGGCCGCCGGGCTGACTTTTGGCTTTTCGTTGCGGAAGGCGGCTTTCGCGCGTTCCATCGCCGAAGTGCTTGAGGTTGAAGCGTCCCTTCTCGATGCCGTGGCGATCGCGGGGCTCATGCACTCCGTCGGCGCCCTCGGAAACCCGGCGCTCGTGCGCGAGAGCGATCTTCCCGAACGCCTTGCAACCATGGAGCGCTGGGATATTCCCGCGGCCGGAGCGCGCGTTTGCGCAGCGATCGGGGCGGTCCCGGAGCGGGTCGCCGATATCGTGCGCTGGCAATCCGAAGCGTGGGACGGCACCGGCTTTCCCGACCAGCTCCGATGGAACGGGATTCCCGTGCCGTCGGTTGCCCTCGCGCTCGCCGACCGCCTCGTCCGCGCGAACGAACCGGAGGAAGCGCTCGCAGGCATCGCCGAGGAGGCCGGGCGCAGTTTCGCTCCCGCCCACGCGCGCGCGTTCATGCTCTGGTTTCATCGCAGCGGCGCCGAAGTCGAGCCTTTCACCTTTCCCCGCGCGGCGTTGCTCTCGGAGTTCAGCGACCCCGGCGACCTGTTGCTCGACATCGCCGACCGCATCGACCGCCACCTCGGCGTCGCTGGTCGCGCGCGGAACGTCCTTCGCCTCTCTGAGGCGAGCGCCCGCGCCTTAGGCTGCAACGCCGGGGAGATCGAGGCACTCCGCATCGCCGCACTCACCTTCGGGGCCGGCGAGCTCGGCGACGGATTCGAGAGTACGCTCGATCCGCTCGTGCGTCTCGGGCTCGAACGACGCGCCGAACGCGCGGTCGCCGGTGCGCACTTCCTGGAAGGGCTGCCGACGCTCGCAGCCGCCGCACCGTTGGTCGCCGCGCGCGCCGAATGGTTCGACGGAACCGGAAAGCCCGCCGGGCTCGCACGCGACAGAATTCCCATCGCGGCGCGCATTCTCGCCACCGCAATCGCCTACGACGCCATCGATATCGATACGCGTGCCCGCCCCGCGGCGCGCCGCGCGACCGCCGGCGAACGGCTCGACGGCGCCGCCGGAACGCACTTCGATCCGCGCGTCGTTACGGCGGTGCTCGATGCGGCAAAGGCACACGCATGATCGAGTTACACGAGCGTACCCGGCGCATATCGCCGACGCGCATTCACGAAATTCTTCTCCGCTACGGCGCGAAGAGTTTGGTGGATCCATTTATGGGGTTGCCGACTCACCTGAACTATTTGAAGCGTCACGGAATCGCCGTTCACGGGGGCGACGTGCTGGAATGGTTCGTGCGCGTCGGTGAAGGGATCGTCGTGAACGATCTCACGATTCTCCGCGATCACGAGGTCGCCGAAATCGTGGAAATGATTCCGGGGCGTATCTACGCGCTCGATCTTTTTAAGGCGTGGGAAGGCGTCTTCTTCACCGAAGAGCAGTGCGTCTATCTCGGCGTCTGGTTCGACAACGTTCGGAACCTGCGAAGCGACGGACAGACCGGGCTCGCCATTCTCGGGCTGTGGCGCGTCTTCTGCTACTGGCTGCAAAAGGCGCAGGAGCCCGACGAAATGCCCGATCTGCCGCCGAGCGAACTGGCGTGGTATTACATTCGGCAGACCGAGCGCTGGGTCGCGAGCAACATGCGCCGAAACACCGTCCGTCAGAGCGATGTCATGCAGACGCTCGAACGGCAACGTGCCGACGCGCTCCTCTTCGCACCGCCGCCGCGCAACGCGCTGCACCATGCCGACCCACGCATTTGGATGTGGGAAGCGTGGTGGCAGGGGAATCCGTATTTCACGCTCGAGCACGCCTACCGCGACACGCTCTTCGGAGCGCGGTCGAACGATCCGGCGGCCTACCAGCGATCGATTGCCGGCATTCTGTCAGAGGCGGGCGAGTATCCGCTGCTCATCGTCGCGACCAACGAATCTCGTCTCGGCGAGATCGAGCCGATCGTCCGCAACGCGCGGGCGAAGGTCGAGTGCTACGCGCCCAACGACAGCGAGATTTATCTCATCGCGACGGCGTAGCGTTGCTTCCCTGAAAACGCACCCACAAGAGCGCGAGCACCCCGAGCACGGCATACAGGATCGTGTGCTTGTAATTGTGCATCGGACTGTGACCGAAGAGGATTGCCGATTGGAACGTTCCCGTCCAACTGAGGATGGCGAGAACGAAAAAGAGCACCGCAACGACTAAACCGAGAACTTTCACGAAATAATTCCTTTCCAAGCGAGAATGCTGCCGAGAAGTCCCAGCAGCACGCAGTACCATCCGAACGGTCGAAGGTTGTTCGAACGAAAATAGCGGGTGAGGAAGGCGACGGAGAAATACGCGGCGACTCCCGAAACGATCCCGCCGAGGAGCGATTCAACGAGCGCGACGTGCGCCCCGGCACGAAAGAGATCGGGCACCTTTAAGAGCGATGCGGCGAGGATCACCGGGGTCGCCAACATGAACGAGTAGCGCGCGGCATCGGCATGATCAGATCGCAGAGCAAACCGGTAACCATCGAAGCACCCGAGCGCGAAATCCCCGGTAAGAGCGCGAAGGACTGACCGAAGCCCACCAGCACCGCCTGAAACCACGACAAGCGCTCGAGCGGGCGATCTGCGCGCCGTTCGACGGCGAGTTGGCGCCTGCGCAGCGCTTCGCCGAGGAACATCACCAGGCCGTTCGCGATGAGAAAGAGCGAAGCGAGGAGCGCGCTGGCAAAGAGCGCCCGTACGGTCTTTTCCAACAGCAGGCCGAGGATACCGACGGGAATCGTGCCGACGACGAGGAGCCATCCGAGCCGTTCGTGAGGGTCCTCACTGAGTTGCCCCCGGATCACGCTACGAATGAGCGCGCGGACGATGCTCCACCATTCGCGACGATAGAAGAGGACCAATGCCAGCGCCGTCCCCAAGTGCAGCGTGACGACGAACGGGAGAAACGTCGGATCGCTGCGATGGATATTCGTCCAATGAAAGAGCGCGGGAATAAGGATGGTGTGCCCGAGGCTGGAGACCGGAAAAAGCTCGGTCGTGCCTTGTAAGAGCGCGAGAATCAATGCCTGAAAGAGTGTCACGCGCCCCACAGTACGCCAAGGCTTTCGGCGCGGCCTTTAACGAGTCGTTACAGAGGGCTCGGCAGGATTGCCGGTCCTCTCGGCCAAGGCCCAGCAACGTGGAATCCGGCACGTCCGACACCAACCGATTGGATACTGAGAGCGAACAGAGCCGCCGCTTCGAGCGCGTCGGCGACATGCTCCTGGTGTCGTACAGTATCGGCGACGATTTTGCTCCGGAATTCACCGAGACCTACGATATCGCGCTGGGCGGAATGGCGATGCTCACGAATGCGGAGCTGCTCAAAGACGCACCGGTCTCCATCCAACTCGAACTCCGCGGCGATGCAACGCCGGTCCTCCGCTTACGCGGTGTCGTGCGCTGGTCGCGCTTCGATTCGATGCTGCAGCGCTACCGCACCGGCATCTCCTTCCTCGAACTGGACGAGCCGACGAAGCGTCACGTGCAGCGATACATCGACACGCTCAATTTGCTGCGCGACATGGGGATGATTTAAGCCGCCGCAAGCGCCGCCTCGATACGGGCACTGAAGCGCCCTACTCGGCGTGACACACCACGCCAAGCCGCGTGCATCGCGGCGCCAAGATTGCGGCGAGCGCTTAAGCGAGCGGCGAGGACCCTGACATTGCTTGTCCGAGCCGCGAGCGTCTAGCGAGTCGCAATCGAGGCGAGCGTCGATGCACGCAGAAAATGCGCCGCCTCGATACGGGCGCTGAAGCGCGCTACTCGGCGTGACACTATGCCGCCTCGTTACGGGCGCTGAAGCGCCCTACTCGGCGTGACACACCACGCCAAGCCGCGTGCATCTCGGCGAGCGCCGATGCGCGCAGAATATGCGCCGCCTCGATACGGGCGCTGAAGCGCCCTACTCGGCGTGACACAGTGCGCTAAGCCGCGTGCATCTCGGCGAGCGCCGATGCGCGCAGAATATGCGCCGCCTCGATACGGGCGCTGAAGCGCCCTACTCGGCGTGACACTATGCCGCCTCGATACGGCGCCCGAAGGCGCCAACTCGGCGTGACACACCACGCCAAGCCGCGTGCAGCGCGGCGCCGAGATTGCGGCGAGCGCTTAAGCGAGCGGCGAGGACCCTGACATTGCTTGTCCGAGCCGCGAGCGTCTAGCGAGTCGCAATCGAGGCGAGCGTCGATGCACGCAGAAAATGCGCCGCCTCGATACGGGCGCTGAAGCGCCCTACTCGGCGTGACACTATGCCGCCTCGATACGGGCGCTGAAGCGCCCTACTCGGCGTGACACTATGCCGCCTCGATACGGGCGCTGAAGCGCCCTACTCGGCGTGACAAAACTTCTCCACCCGGTTTGAAGAGCCAAGCTTCATTCGCGCGTGCAGCGCGGCGGCGCAGCTACCAGGCTTGGAACTTCACGCGAAAGAGCATCGTGCCGGCAACGTCGCGGCAGTCGCGGGTCGCAGGAGCGTATTGCGCGTTTTTCGCCATCTGCAGCGCCAGGACGTCGAGCGCGGCGTTCCCGCTGCTACTCTGGATCGTCGCGTTCCTGAACGCACCACGAGCGTCGACGGCGATCGCAATCACGCTCGTTCCCGTCGTTCGCTGCGCGCGCGTCGCCGGATCGATCGGCGGCGCCGTCGGCTCGGCGAGCATGCGCGGCGTCGTGCTTGCAGCGAGGCAAGCGAGGGCGGGGCTCGGGGCGGGCTTCGGTGTCGGCGGCGGGCTCGGAGCGGCCGTTGGGGGAACCGCGCGCGCCGCTGGGCCCGGCCCGGGGCGCTTCGAAAGCGGAGTAGCTGCCGGTCGATGCGAGCGCGGCGGCAGCGGCGTCGGCGGAGGCGTCGGCGGAATCGGCGTCTGGTGCGCGATCGTCAGCGGGCGAGGAAGCGCCTGGACGGTAATGTGCGCGACGCCGGAGCGCAAATCGAGTGGATTGTGGCGGAAAAAGAGCGCCGCGAGAATGTGGAGCACGATCGAGAGTGCGAGCGCCCACCACAGGTAGCGGCTCGCTCTCACGCGCGACATTCATGCCCTACGAAAACGGAAAAGACGCTCACACGAGCGTCTTTTCGCCGAAGGGCTTCGATTGCCTTAGTCGGGCTGGAACTGCGCATCGAAGATATACTGCGATGCGACCGGTTTACAGTTGACGATCTTCGGATAGTAGGTGGTGTCGCGCGCGGCGCGTTTCGCCTCGCGATCGATGGCGAAGTTTCCACTCGATTGCACCAGCTTCACCGAGATCACCGATCCGGTTGCGCTCAACGTTACCACCACGGGCACGTCGGCGGCGCCGAAGCCGGCATCCTGCGCTGAGGATGGATAGTTCGGAGCGGAAACTTGGTTCACCGTTGCATCTTTGAACGGCACCGCGCATGCGGGAGCCTGGGTCGGCGCAACGGTCGGTGAGGGTGACGCCGTTCCCTTGCCCGTCGGGACGCCGGTCTCCGTACCGGTCTTGGGATTGGGATTAGAAATGCTCGGCCCTTTCCCGGTGTTGTGGCCCTTCGCAACGTTCACATGGAGTTGCGGCTGCGTCGGCGTCTGCTTCGGCGGCGGCGTCGCCTTCGTCGGCGGCGGCGTCGGTGTCGGCGGCGGCGTCGGCGTCGGCGGCGGCGGAGTTGGAACCTTCACCGGCGCCTTCTTGGCCTGCGTCACGGTCTGGACTTTCGTCTGCTCGTGCGGTTTCTCGAGGTTCGGGAAGAACGGAGTCGAGATCGCATGAAGGAAGAGCGCCGCAATCAGCGCGATCCAAAGGTAATTGGGAACCTTCTCACCGGTCGTGAGGAACGGTGACTTGTTTTTATCGTCGGGCTGCGGTGGTTTCTGTACGGCCATCGGTTACTGCGTCACTCCTTGCGGCGTGCCTTGAACGTGGTTGGCCAACCCGAAATAGGTCAATCCGACCGATTTGGCAGCGTCCATCACTTGGAGAATCGTACCGAAGTGCGCCTTCGGATTTCCCTTGATAATGACGTCTTTCAAATTTCCACCAACGGCGTCCTCGAGCGACTGGAAGGCCGCCTTGGCGCCTTGGATCGACATCGTGTTCGAGCCAATTTGAATCTGATTGTGCGCGTCGACGATGACGACGATCTGCGACGGCGAGACTTTATCTTTATTGTACGCCGTAGGAAGCGGCGGCTCTTTGGTCACCGACGCGAGGATGATGAAGATGATGAGGAGGACCAGCAACACGTCCGTAAACGGCGTGATGTTGATCGTCGACATTACCTCTTCTTCACCACCAGAGGTTGAAACGGCCACGGATTAATCCCCCACGCTTACGATGTAACGAAGCCCACGTTCTCGTCGCCCGCCCGCTTGGCGGCGTCGAGGATGCGGATGATGACGCCGTAGGGCGCCTTGATATCCGAGGTCAACGAAATTTTCTTCTTGCCGCGCTTTTTAATAGTATCGTACATGACGCGGTAGATGCCTTTGGTGTCAGTCTTCGTCCCATCGACGAAGATCACGCCCTTGTCGTTGACGATGATCTGGATATCGTTCTTGTTCTTGTTCGCCGTGCTCTGCGAATTGCTCGAATTCGGCAATTGCTTCTCGAAGCCCGGCGGTGTAACCAAGGCGGCGAGGATCATGAAGATGATCAAGAGCACGAGCAAGACATCGGTAAACGGCGTGATGTTGATCTCCGCCATTACCTCTTCGTCGCCGCGCGCCGAAAGTAGACTCACGTCATTCCTCCAGTGCGCTTACTTCTGCGTGGGCTGATAGAGGTCCGTAGGAATCGCCGCGCCGGTGTTATGGAAGTGCAACATTTCGGCGAGTTGGTTCGCCGCAACGATCATCTCTTGGTTGTAATTCTTGATGCGGGTTTTGAAGAGGTTGAAGAACACCACGGCGATGATCGCGACGACGAGACCACTGAAGGTGGTGACGAGCGCTTCGGAGACGCCTGCCGCAACGACGGCCGGGCTCGAGTTGCCTTTGAGTGCGATCGACTGGAAGGCCTTGATGATACCGAGAACGGTACCGGCGAGACCGACGAACGGCGCGATAACGGCGATCGTACCGATGATGCCGAGGTTGCGTTCGAGATCGTTGAGATGCTCCATGAGCGCGATCGAGAGCGCGTCGGTGATGTCCGCGCGGTTCTTATCGCCGCGCTGGAGCCCGAAGCGAAGGATCCGCGGAAGCATTCCCTTCTGGCCGTCGCAGTACTTGATTGCGCCGGCGAGGTCGTTCGCTGCAACGCGTTTGCCGATCTCTTTGAGCAGCGACTTCGTGTCGCCGTGTTGGGCACTAAAATAGAGAAAACGCTCGATGACGATCCAAACGACCGCGATCGAGAGAACGAGCAGGACGATCATGTCGAACCCGCCCTGTTTCATCACACTGATAAATCCGTCAAACACGAGTTGTTCGAGCCTCCCCTTCCGGGTGTATTGAGTGAAGCAAAACCTCTGGTA
>JAJXXM010000184.1 GCA_021781095.1 bacterium | reverse complement strand
CCGAGGCTTTCTCCAAAGGCGCGGCGCTCGCTATCGTCGACCGCGCGGTTGTTTCAATGGCGGATCGCCCGATCGTCGAAGTAAGCGACACCCTCCTCGCCTACATGGCGCTGGCAAGTGCTGCACGCGCGCGATTTGCAGGGCACGTTATCGCGATTACCGGGAGCAGCGGCAAGACCACGACGAAACACCTTCTCGCGCAATTACTTCGTGCGCGATACGGCAACCGTCTGCACGTAACGAACGCAAATGAAAATAACGAAATCGGCGTCAGCAAGTTGCTGCTCGAATCTCATGACGACCACGATGTCATCGTCGTCGAGATGGGGGCGCGAAAATATCGCGATATCCATACGCTGGTGGAGATCGCACAGCCGCACTTCGGGCTACTCACCAACGTGGGCGAGGCACACTTAGAAATCGTCGGCTCGCGCGAGCGACTGGCCGAAACGAAGTGGGGACTTTTTTCGACCGGTGCATCGCCCTTGCTCAACGCGCGCGACCGCGTCTCGCAGCATCGCGCTGCAACCCTGGGGCAGATTCCTCATTGGTACGACGCTATGGACGAAGACCGCGATGATATCGTGCGCGCTCCCTTTACCGCGCTCATTCGTGACGAGATCGTTCTGCATCGCGAACTCAACGGTCGCCCGCGCCGCGCACGCACGGAAATTTTTCTTCCCGGGCACCACAATCGCGTGAATGCTGCCGGAGCCGCCGCCGCCGCAATCGAGTTCGGCTTCCGACTCGACGAACTTGCAGAACTCATGCCGACGCTCACGTTGCCCGAAGGGCGCTACCAGCGCCATGAGATTCCCGATTTCATCACCATCGTGTACGATGCATATAATGCCAATGCAAGTTCGATGCGCGCGGCGATCGACGCATTCGGAAACGAAAACGGGGCGCGCCATATCGCCGTGCTTTCGAGCATGGCCGAACTCGGCGACGAATCCGAACGCCTTCACGAACTTGTCGGCGAACATTTACAGCCGGACAAAATCGACGAGGTTCTCGTCGGCGGTGAGTATGCAGAAGCGTTGGAGCGCGGTGCGCTGCGTGCCGGCTTTTCACGCGACCGGGTCCAACGCTTCGACGACAATCACACCGCGGCGCTCTGGTTACTCGAGCGTACGAAGAGCGGCGATATTGTCTTGTTGAAGGGCTCGCGGCGTTATCATATGGAAGAAATTCTCGAAGAGGTCCTGACGGCGTGCGGAGTTTAGCGGTCACGAACGAGGCGTTGCCGACCGGAATCGTGGCGATCCCGGTGCGTACGCGTTTGCTCAAAAAGGGAGACGATCTCGTTGCCGTCGTCCAGGATGCCGTGCGCGGCATCGCCGCTCCCGGCGACGTGATCGCCCTCTCGGAAACGGCGGTGGCTATCGCGCAGGGAGCTTTTGTTGCCGCCGAGGCAATTCGTCCGTCGAAGCTTGCCTTTGCGCTCGCGCGTCGCGCGCACCCTCTCGCAACGGTGAACCAACCGGAGTCAATGCAATTGGTCATCGACGACGTCGGCGTCCCACGCGTTCTGCAGGCGGTCGGCGCGCAAATACTGGGATTGCTCGTCGGGAAACGCGGTCGCTTTTACGAGATGCTTGGAGAAGCTATTACCGCAATCGACGGATATACGGGGACGATGCCGCCCTACGAACGCGCGATCGTACTCGCGCCGCGCGAACCCGATGTCGTCGCTGCGAAGATTGCCGCTGCATTGCGTTGCGGTTGCGCGATTGTCGATGTGAACGACCTGCATCGCGCGAAAGTGCTCGGGTCATCGGCAGGCCTTGCAATCGATACGACGGCGACGGCGTTACTGGAGAACCCGCACGGCAACGGCGACGAGCAAACGCCGATCGTGGTGCTGAAGTGGCGTGGTCTCGGTGCGAACCCCTTCTATCGCCAAGAAGCTGCGGCATGTTGATTTGGTTTTCGAATCCGCCGCAGGGGCTCGACCTCGTGAAGGTTGCAATCTGGCCGGCGCTGATCGGATTCGTCCTGGCCGCGATCGCCGGTGCGATCGCGTTACCGTTGCTGCGCAATCTCAAAGTTCGGCAAAACGTTTACGAAGATGCGCCGGCGAGTCACCAAGTGAAGGCGGGTACTCCCACGATGGGCGGGATCGTCTTCGCGATCGCCGTGCTTCCGCTCGCGCTCGATCTTCAGGTGCCGATGCTCGGCGAATTTCTCATCCTCATTCTCGGATGTGCGGCGATCGGCGCGATCGACGATTTACTCGGAATTTTTCGTGGGAGAAATGCCGGTCTAAAAGCACGAACGAAATTACTGCTTACTGCGGTTGTCGCGTTGCTCTTCCTTACCCGGCTCGATAGTTCGTACGCGGAGTTTCCGCGGCAGACGCTGCTGGCGATCGGGACTTGGCATTTAACGGTGCCGTATCTCTGGTGGCTGCTGCTCGGGACGCTTGCGGTTACGGGAACCATTCACGCCGTCAATCTCACCGATGGTCTCGATGGGCTCGCTTCCGGCTCGATGGTCGCGCCGCTCGCGGCGTTTGCCGCTTTGGGTTTTGCGCACGCGCTTCCGCAGCCGACGATGGTTGCCCTCTTGGGGTTGGGAGCATGCCTAGCGTTCCTCATCTACAATCGACATCCGGCGAAAATGTTTATGGGCGATACAGGTTCACTTGCGCTCGGAGCGCTGCTCGCCGGCGTCGCGAT
>JAJXXM010000417.1 GCA_021781095.1 bacterium | reverse complement strand
TCCGAGCATCTCGTCCGCATGACCTGGTACGTTCTCGACGCGCAGGAGTATCGGGCGAACACCCGCGCGCTTGGAAAAATCTACCGCGACATTTTCGGCTCGTGCTACCCGGCGATGACGCTGATCGTCGTGGCCGGACTCTTGGAAGAGGGCGCGCGCGTGGAGATCGAGGCGACCGCCGTTCTGCCAATCGCCTGATTTTGCGGGCTAGGTTCCCGAATTGCCGCCGGCGTGAAAGACGAACTTCACGATGATGCGGTCGATCGTCTGCGCCGAAGCCGATGTGCCGTACTCGACATACAGCAGGTCTTGGTTCCGGAAGCGCGCTTCGTAGAGAGCCGACAGATTGCTCCCCGGTTCTGCGAACCCACCGGTCCCACTCACCGTTCGATAGGCGATACCGAGTGTCGCATTATTGCCGAACGAGCGCGAAAAAATGAAGCGCCGAAGCCACTGACTGTTGTAGACCGGCGCACCACGCCCGGCTTGCTCTTCGTTGCCGTCGTATTCAAACGAGAGATCGTACTTGCCGACGGCCCGAGCGATCGACGATTGCCATTGTCGGACGTAAAATCCGGCGAACGGCCCCCAGGAATAGGCGACACTCTCCGGATTCGGGGTGCCGACTTTATACCCGATCTCGATATTGCGACGATTGAACCAGTCGATCGTCCCCGGAGCGACCTGCAGTTCACTCGGGCCCGCGAACCCCTGAACGGAGATGAGGTTCTTGAATTCGATCGTGAAAAATCCATTGATGTCGGCCTCGCGGAGAGTACCGTCGTAGGCGAGGTATCGATCGAGCCCGAGATTGGCGCTATACGAAAGGATCGGGCTCAGCCGCGAACCGGTGCCTTTATAGCCGAGCGAGGCGCCCAGCCCGCGCGCGTCGTTGGTCGCGGTGTAGCCGTCGACCGGAGCGTAGCCGGGGCTCGTGTCGCGATAAAAGCCGACCGCGGTGAAGTGTTCGTTGCGAATCCCTTCCTCGACGTTGAAATCGTACGCGCTTCCCGTCAGACTATTGCTCTCGTGAGCGATCTCAAGCGCGGTCGTCTCGCCGGAGTGCCGATTGATGCGCGAGAGACCGTACCCTGTGGTGAGATCGCGGAGGCCTGCATGATTGGCCAACACGCCCTCGGCACTAACGGCGACGGAGCCGCTCGGCGTCGAATAGGTATACCCGGCAGCACTATCGTTAAAGCCCACGCCGGTAACATTGAGCAGGCCGATATCGCTTCGCCCCGCCGTGCCCTCCATTTTCATACCGCTGTTGAAGATACCGATCGACGGGGTGTAAAAGAGCGCGTTGCTGCCGAAGACGCCGATCTGCGGGAGCGTGTCGATATACTGCGCGCCCTCGGCGAAGAACGGGCGATACTCTTGATAGGCCTTTTGAAACTCTTGCAGTTGAATCGTCGTCTGATCTTCTTCAACGTTCGAAAAATCCGGCGCGAGCGTTCCGACGAACGCCATCGTATTCGTCAGCGGATAGGAGAGATCGATGCCGGCCCAGCGCGGCGCCATCGATTGAAATGTTCCGATGCCGTTCTGAAAGAGGTTACGCTGCGAACCGGCGCTGCCGAGGACGTAGGCATCGAGCTGCGGTTTCGGGCGGGTCGCCGTCGCCGCTAAGGATATATCGGTCAGCCACGGCCAGAATGGAACCGCTGTCGTACTCTGCATCGCCGGCGCGTAAGCCCACGTATAGTCGGCATTCCGTGCCGCGACGAACCTCTCGAAATTCAACCGCCATTGTTGATGCGTCGATGCTTGCGAGCGAATCGCCGAGAGTGGGATAACCATCAGGACGTCGTAGCCGCCGCCCGACGTTTGACGCGCGATCGATCTCCACGACGGGGCGTACCGCGCGTTCTCGCTCGAGGCCTCATCGTGAATCCCGATCGGGTTCACGCGGAAAACATAGGTCCGCGAGCCGTTTCCGGAGGTATCGATTTCGAACGACACGTGGTCGTCGCTCCCGACACCGGCGTGGTTCACGTGTTGGCTCGCCGTGATCGGTACTCCAGCTTGCGCGCACTGAAATTCAACGTAGAGATTTTTTCGATCGTAGAGAAGTCGCGCCGTCGTCGCCAAGCGTGCGGGGCGGCGAGCGTTAAAATTATAAAAATCGGTTGCCGTGAGCGCCGTACGCCAGATCGGCGCGCGTGACGACGCACGTATCGGCGGTGGAGCGGCCGCGCGAACGGCAGCGAACCGATCCGCCGCCCCGACGGAGGCGAGCGCAGGGGCCAGAGACGCAACGGTGAGGAGCGAGGTGGAGAGCGCGCAGCGAGCGAGGGCCGAACGCACCCCTTATGTGCGCTCGCGAAGTTTGTAGCGCTGCAATTTCCCGGTTGCGGTGCGTGGGAGCGAGTCGAGAAATTCGATCTCTCGCGGGGCTTTGAACGAGGCAACGGTGGCCTTACAGTGCGCGATGAGTTCGGAGACACACGCCTCGTCTGCCGCGCGCGACGGGATCAGAACGACGTAGGCCTTGACCATCGTGGTGTGGTGCTCGATATCCGGCTTCCCGACGACGGCACACTCGGCGACGTCGGGATGCAGCAATAAAACCTGCTCGACCTCGGGGCCCGAGACGTTATAGCCGGCAGAGACGATCATGTCGTCGGCGCGAGCCACATAGGTAAAGACTCCCTCTTCATCGACGCAATAGGCATCGCCGGGAT
>JAJXXM010000003.1 GCA_021781095.1 bacterium | reverse complement strand
GTCTTCGAGCTTCACGCTCACGACGTCGGCGAGGATGTGCTGCTGCAACTCACCCTTGGGGCCTTTCACGATCACCTCGCGTTCGCCGAGTTTCACTTCGACGCCCGAGGGAACGTTGACCGGTAATTTTCCAATTCGCGACATGCTATTCGTTCCTACTTACCAGACGTACGCCAGGACTTCGCCGCCGACTCCGAGCTTTTTCGCCCGTTTGCCGGACATGATGCCCCGCGACGTGGAGATGATGACAATGCCGAGTCCTCCGAGAACTCGGGGAATCTCACCCTTGCCGGTGTACACGCGTAATCCGGGGCGCGAGATGCGACGCAGGCCGGTGATAACTTTTTCCTTCTCGGGACCGTAGCGCAGTTTAATGCGCAGCGTCCCTTGAGGACCGTCGCTGAGACGCTCGACGCCGTCGATAAAGCCTTCTTCCTTCAGGATCTCGGCGATCGCCGCTTTTACGCGGGAGGCCGGAACGTCGACTGCCGGGTGGTTGGCCGTATTGGCGTTGCGAATGCGCGTGAGAAGATCGGCAACGGGATCGGTTGTTACTGACATATTACGTTCCTTTCCCTACCACGACGCCTTCGTTACGCCGGGGACGACGCCACGATGTGCGAGCTCGCGGAAGCAAATGCGGCACAGCGCGAACTTGCGCAGAAAGCCGCGAGGGCGTCCGCAAAGTTTGCAACGGTTGTGCGCGCGAACCGAGAATTTCGATTTGCGTTCCGATTTGACGATCATCGAGGTCTTCGCCATTAGTTGCGTCCCTTCTGGATCGGCAATCCCATCGCGGTGAGGAAGGCGCTCGCCTCCTCATCGTTTTTCGCTGTCGTCACGATGGTGATATCCATGCCGCGCATTTTATCGACTTTATCGAAGTTAATTTCAGGAAACACGATCTGTTCTTTCAGGCCGAGGTTGTAGTTGCCGCGCCCGTCGAACGATTTTGCCGGCAGACCGCGAAAATCGCGGATACGCGGCAGGACGATGTTGAAGAGCTTGTCGAGGAAGACGTACATCCGTTCGCCGCGCAGGGTCACCTTCGCGCCGACGTTCATTCCCTCGCGGAGCTTGAAGGCGGCGATCGACTTCTTGGCCTTCGTAATCACGGGCTTCTGTCCCGCGATGGCGACCATTTCCGCGACCGCAACGTCGAGCGCTTTGGCGTTGCTGATGGCATCGCCGACGCTCATGTTGATCACGACCTTCTCGAGTTTCGGAACCTGCATCGCGTTCGAATAACCGAATTTCTCGGTTAGCATCGAACGGACCGCCGATTCGTATTTTTCACGAAGACGATTCATCTCTTACGCTCCCTTGGCCGATTCGCGGGCCGGTTCGCCGCACTTCGCGCAGAGGCGCGCCGCGCGACCGTCGGGGTTACGGCCGTGACGAATGCGGGTCGGCGCCTTGCACTTCTCGCAGACGTACATCAGCGTGGAGAGAGGCAGCGGGGCTTCCTTCTCGATGATGCCGCCGTTGGGAAGGGCTCCGCCCATATTCTGTTGCTGCTCTTGTTGGGGCTTCGTGTGGCGCTTCACAATATTGATGCCTTCCACGGTCGCCGTACCGGCAGCGGGGAAAACGGCCTTCACCGTTCCGCGCTTTCCTTTGTCGCGTCCGCGGCGCACGAAGACCGTGTCGCCCTTGATGATGTTCGCTTTATCGGCCATAGCTCTCTTAGAGTACCTCCGGAGCGAGCGACGCGATCTTCAAAAACCCGCGATCGCGCAGTTCGCGCATCACCGGCCCGAAGACGCGCGTGCCGCGCGGATCGAGATTGTCTTTTTCGCCTTTGATGATGACGCAGGCGTTGTCGTCGCAGCGAACGGTCGAACCGTCGGGGCGACGCATCGGCGCCGAAGTACGGACGATGACGGCCTTGACGACCTGTCCTTTTTTCACTGCGGCTCCGGGGATGGCGCTCTTCACCGATCCGACGACGATATCGCCGACGAAGGCGTAGGGGTGACGGCTTCCGCCGGTCACGTGAATGACCAACAGTTCGCGCGCTCCCGAATTATCGGCGACTTTCAGTCGCGTCTCTTGCTGGATCACTTACTTCGCCCTCTCCACGATTTCGACCAGGCGCCAGCGCTTATCGCGCGAGAGCGGCCGGCACTCGGTGATGCGCACCACGTCGCCGATATTCGCTTCGTTCTTTTCGTCGTGCGCTTTGAAGCGCGTCGACTTCCGAACGATCTTTCCGTACTGGGGATGCGGGACGCGCGTCTCGGTAACGACGACGATCGTCTTGTCCATCTTGTTCGAAGCGACGCGCCCCTGCTTGATGCGGCGGTTCGGCGCGCGATCGACGTTCTTATGCTGCTCCATGCTGCTCCTCGGCCATCCGCTTCTCGGAGATGACGGTCTGAATGCGCGCGTACGTCCGACGCATCGCACGAATTTTGCTGAAATCGCTTAAGTGACCGGTACGCAAAGCGAAACGAAGGTTGAACATCTCCCCTTTGGTTTCGCGGGCCTTTTGCTGCAATTCGGCAACCGTCAGGTTACGGAACTCGCTCAAATCACCGTGCTTCACGCCGTCTCCTCCTCACGCGCGACGACCTTCGTTCCGATCGGCAGCTTTGAGGCGGCCAAGCGCAACGCTTCTCGCGCAATATCCGGCGCGACGCCGGAGAGTTCGAACAGAACGCGTCCCGGGCGCACGACGGCGACCCAG
>JAJXXM010000373.1 GCA_021781095.1 bacterium | reverse complement strand
CCTATTCGTTCACCTTGATCCTGGCAGGCGCGAATCCCAATGAGGAGTCGAATCTCGACCGCCTTTTTGAACGTGGGTGTGACGACGCAACCTTCGGCGAGCGAGACGGAGTATATACCGCGGCCTTCGACCGTGAGGCCACCTCATTCGCCAGGGCAATTGCGAGCGCAATGAACGCGGTTGAGAATGCCGTCGTCGGCCTCCGTGTCGCTCGCGTCGAGCCGGAAGATCTGGTTACCGCAAGCGACATTGCGACACGCATCGGTCGGAGCCGCGAAAGCGTGCGACTTTTTTTTGAGGGGCGACGGGGCGAAGGTGATTTTCCGAGTCCCATTGCATGGTTAGGCAATCGAACGCGCTTGTGGAGTTGGGCAGAGGTTCTTCCGTGGCTGGAGCGACACGTCGATGCTCGTGCGCTCCGCACGTGGAAAGACTACGACCCGAATACGATCGCGCACTTCAACATGTTTTTGGAAATTCGTAATCGTTTGTTAGAACGATCGGTTGACGAACGCTATAACGACATGCCGGCGGTTTTTGAAGCATTCCTTCACGGTCGCGGCGGCAAAGCCGATGGCAGCAACGCCTTCGAGTTGCTTGCAGATATTATCGAGCGTCAAGGCTGCGCCGTCGGCTAGCGTTTATCACTGAAGATCGCTCGACACTGGTGGCCTGCGAGCGTTTCACCATGCGTCCGACGCGCCTGCGTTGCGGGAGAACTACCGACGCGCTCGCGGCATGTATCGTTAAGAATAATGACCTACATCGATGTTCCGTAAAAGTGTCTCCGACTGCAGCCGTGTAAAGCGATCGGTCGCGTGACTACGCAAAAAAAAGCGAAGCAAACCGCGCGCCATCGACACATCGGTGCTTTCTGCCGAGATTTTCCCGCTTCGCTTATCCGCATTTGCTGCCTTTAGGAATGCCTCTGCGGAGACAAAAGGAAACTCGTTCGAGATCGGATCGGGTGCCTCTGTCGAACAATCGGCGGTGGTAGAGGCAAATCTAATGATACTTCCGCGCGACGAAAGAACCCGTAAGTGGTCGAAAGCCGCTTCGGGGGATCGGTAGAGGCACGTTCTTGCTTTCGCCGTAGTGGGTGCGGCGACAACCATGAACGGCGACATCGAGACAATCGCTGCGCAAAAGACACGGATGAGGACGTCCGGCATCCTTCGCCGAGGGGCCGGATGCCTCGGCGGCGAGGCTACGACCAGCCCGTCATCTTTGCTAGGCATTGAAAAGGTGCTCGAGAGCCTGCTGCGCCAAGACCGAAGCGTCGGTAGATTTGAGGAGCACCATTTCAGCCAAGAATCCCATTCGGCATGCCGCGATCAAGGTCAAGAGAGCCGCTTCCGGGTAGGCTTCCCGCAGCGACCGAAGGGCCTCCACGCTTACGTTTGCGAGCGCGAGCGATAATTGCTCACCGTTCGAAATATCGACGCCGCAATCGTGTAACTGCTGCTTATACGCCGCATCGGGTTCGAATCGCACCGATCCACGCGCACCAACATCGGGGGCCGCTGCGGGAAACGCATCCAAGACGATCGTTCCCGCGTCCCGTTCGATGACGGCGTCGCCATCTGGGCGGGAAACGACCGCCGCCGCTGGGATTTTCCGAGCAGCGGACGCAACCTCGGAGCTTTTTCCGCTCCCATGTTCCGTTAGGAGAAATTGGCTGTGAATGCGATCGGTGCCGGACGGGTGGAAATTGAGATCGAGGATTCGCTGCCCGTGATAGGTGCCCGCTCACGACGACGGCGGCGCGAACTACCCTTTCAGTGCCGCGGCGATGACGCGTTCCTGTTCGACCGCGTGCGCGCCCGGATAGCCTTCCGAAGGACTCGCGCGATACGGGCGCCCGACGTAGTCGATTTCCAGCGGACGCTCGAGCCGTTCGAGCAATCGCCGCCGAACGTAGGCGCGCGCGCCCATGTTCTTCGGCTCTTCCTGTACCCACACCAAACGCTTGAGTTTCGGATAGGTCGCGAGCAACGCGTTCATCTCCGTGCCGGGCATCGGCGAGAGTAACTCGATGCGCACGATCGCCGTCTTGCTGCGATCTGCGTACTGCGGCGCCGCAACGAGATCGTGATAGATCTTGCCGGTGCAGAGCACGATGCGTTCGATCTTCGATTTGTCGCTGACGCTGGGATCGTCGATCACCGGTTGGAACGAACCCGTCGCCATCTGGTCGATCTCGCCGTACGCGCTTTCGAGCCGGAGCAACGATTTCGGCGTCATCACCACCAACGGCACCGGATTCGGAGAGCCGGCCTGTAAACGCAAGAGGTGGAAGTAATTTCCCGCCGTCGACGGATAGGCGACGCGCAGATTCCCTTCCGCCGCGAGCTGGAGGAAGCGCTCGAGTCGCGCGCTGGAATGCTCGGGGCCCATTCCTTCGTAGCCGTGCGGCAGCAGCATCGTCAAGCGCGAGGTTTGCCCCCACTTCGCTTGCCCCGCGGCGATGAACTGGTCGATGATGATCTCGGCGCCGTTGACGAAGTCGCCGAACTGCGCTTCCCAGAGTACCAGCGCTTTCGGCAACGTCACGGCGTAGCCGTATTCGAAACCGAGGCAGGCATACTCCGAGAGCGGACTGTTGTGAATTTCGAACGAGGCTTTCGCATCGGCGAGATGCGCGAGCGGCGCGTACGATGCGTTCGTCGCGACATCGTGCAGCACGGCATGGCGGTGGCTAAAGGTGCCGCGCCCGGTATCCTGCCCCGTAATGCGCACGGGGACGCCGGAGGTAACCAACGACGCAAACGCGAGCGCTTCGGCCATGCCCCAATCGACGAGTCCCTTCTCGGCGATCAACGCGCGACGGCGCTGGAACTGCGCGATGAGTTTCTTGTTCACCGTGAAATCGCTTGGCACGCGCACGACGTCTTCGCTCCACGCGAGGAGCTGTTTGCGATCGATCGGCTGCAAGGCCACCGTCTCTACCGGCGTCGCCTGCGCGATCTTTTCGATGAGGCTCTTGCCGCCGTCGGCCTTCACGCGTGCGTTCGCGCTCTGCAATGCGGCGGTCGCCTGCTCGATCATCTCGTTCGCACGTTCGGCCGTGACGATACCCTGCGCGACGAGTTTGTTCGCGAAGAGTTCGCGCGCGGTGGGATGGTTCTTGATTTTTTCGTAGAGCAACGGCTGCGTGTATGCGGGCTCGTCTTGCTCGTTATGTCCGAAGCGACGGTAGCCGATGAGATCGATGATGACGTCGCGCTTGAATTGGCGACGGAAATCCACCGCTAAGCGAACCGCGTCGATGCAGGCGTCGACGTCGTCGGCGTTGACGTGCACGATCGGCACGTCGAAGCCCTTCGCGAGATCGGAAGCGTAGCGCGTCGAGCGGTCGTCGTGCGGATCGGTGGTGAAGCCGACTTGGTTGTTGGCGATAATATGCACGGTGCCGTCGGTGGTGTACCCGGCGAGCGACTGCAGATTGAAGACTTCCGAGATGATGCCTTGCCCGGTGAAGGCGGCATCGCCGTGGATGAGAATCGGCACCGCGCGGTTGCCGTCGCGCACGGGCGCGCCCGCGCCGTGATCGCTCTGCAACGCGCGCGCCGAACCTTCGACGACCGGATCGACCGCTTCGAGATGGCTCGGGTTATGCGCGAGAATTACCGTGATATCGCGCCCGTCGTGCGAACGATAGACGCCGGTCGCGCCTTGGTGGTATTTCACGTCGCCGGTCACGTCGTCGTCGCCGACTTCGCCGCGCTGGTGCGCCGCTTCGAATTCGCCGAGTAGTTCGTCGTAGGGAAGATTGACGACGTGCGCGATCACGTTGAGGCGGCCGCGATGCGCCATGCCGATCACCGCGTTTCCGACGCCCTCCGCCGCGAAGCGTTCGAGCATCTCTTCGAGCATCGGCACCATCGCATCGAGCCCTTCGCCCGAGAAGGTCTTCTGCCCGAGATACGTCTTGCGCAGATAGCGTTCGAAGGTTTCACCGCGCGTCAGCCGTTCCAACAAACGCTGTTGATGTTCGCGCGAGAGCGGCGTGCGGTGCGAGCCGGTTTCGATCGCATCGCGCATCCAACGGCGCTGTTCGCGATTGGAGATATGTTCGAACTCGTACGCGAGCGAGGAGCTATACGTCTCGCGCAGATGCGGCAGCACCTCGGCGAGCGTGCTCCCCGGCACCTTCACGCGTAGGACGCTCGCGGGAATCGCGTTCTGCATCGCGTGCGTGAGGCCGTAGGTTGCGGGATCGAGCGATTCGTCGCCGGGCGGCGTCGAACCGAGCGGGTCGAGATTGGCGGCGAGGTGTCCGTGCGTGCGATACGCCGCGACGATCGCCGCAGCGGCGGCGACGCCGCGCATCATTTCGTCGGATGGCGCACCCGAGGAGGCGCTCGCAATCGGCACCGGCGCCTTCGCACCGAGTTGCGGCGCCGGGCCGGCGACGAGCGAGAGCGCCGAGAACGCGCCTTCGTAGAATTCGCTCTCGCCTTGCAGCAAGCGATCGATGCGCCGCAAAAATTCACCCGACTGCGCGCCCTGAATGACGCGGTGATCGTAGGTGTTGGTCATCTGCATCACTTTGCCGATGCCGAGACTGCGCAACGTCGTTTCGTCGACGTTGGTGAAACCGGCCGGGTAGCCGATCGCGCCGGTGGCGAGAATCGACCCTTGCCCCGCCATCAAGCGCGGAATCGACGCGACGGTGCCGATGCCGCCGGGATTGGTGAGCGTAAGGCTCGCCCCGGTGAGATCGTCGGCGACGAGTTTATTCTCGCGCGCTTTGGTGACCAGTGCATCGTAGGCGGCGACGAAGCCGGCGAAATCGAGCTTGTCGGCGTTTTTAATGACGGGCACGACGAGGAAGCGCGTGCCGTCTTTACGTTCGCTGTCGACGGCGAGCCCGAGGTGCACGCCGGGTTCGACGCGCGTCGGTTTGCCGTTCTCGTTGCGGAAACTGTAGGTGACGAACGGCATCTCGCTCGCGGCCCGCACGATCGCGAACGCGATGAGATGCGTGAACGAGATTTTCTCGGTGCGCTTCGCCGCTTTAATCGCGGCATTGAGTTCGCGCCGACGCGCGTCGAGCATATCGACGCCGAGCGTGCGGAACGAGGTGGCGGTGGGAATGCTGAGGCTCTGCTCCATGTAGCCGACGAGTGCGGCGGCGGGGCCCTGCAACGGCGTGCGTTTTACATCGGCGGCGAGCGGCGGTTGCGGCGCGCCTTTGCTTGCGGCGGCGGGGCGCGCACTGCCGTTGCCGACTGCGGCGGTGACGTCGGCGCGCAGCACCATGCCGTCGGGACCGGTGCCGCGAACGGAGTGAAGATCGAGTTCGAGTTTGCGCGCGATGCGCTGCGCTTGATGCGATGCGGCGAGCGCGCCGGTGCGCGCGGGCGCGGTGGCCGGCACGGCAGTTGCCGCCGGTTTGGCGGGCGCGGATTTCGCAGGCGCTGCGGAGAGCGCTGCGTTTTCGTCGAGGCGCATCAGTACCGCGCCGACGGCGAGCGTCGCGCCTTCGGCGACGAGAATTTCGGTGACGACGCCGGCAACGGGAGCGGGAACTTCGACATCGACTTTATCGGTGGTGACGTCGACGAGCGGATCGCCCGCGGCGACGGCATCGCCGACTTTCACGCGCACTTCGACGACCGAGCCCTCGGTCACCGATTCGCCCATCTCGGGCAGCGTCACGTCGACGATCTTCGGCGGCCCGGCAGGGGTGGCGGGGGCCGAGGCCTTCGCGGCGCCGTTCGCCGCGCCGTTTGCGGCACCGGCTTTCGCGGCAGTATCGATCTCGGCGAGGAGGGCGCCGACGGCAACGCTCTGCCCCTCGTCACCGTGCAGGCGCGTGATCACGCCCGAGGCGGGGGCGGGCACCTCGACATCCACCTTATCGGTGGTGACGTCCACGAGCGGCTCGCCCTGGGCGATGAAGTCGCCGACGCGCTTGCGCCACTCGACGATGGAGCCCTCGGCGACCGACTCGCCCATCTCCGGGAGGGTCACCTGCACCAAGGTGTCAGCCACGTTGTCGATTCTCCGTCTTTCCTGCGTATTGAAGCTATGAACCGTAGTTATACGGGCCCGCGCCGGGCGAACCCCTCGATTCTAACCCGCAGCCGCGAGGAAACCTACGACCCAAGCCACGGCGGGCTGCGTGAATCTGGCGAAGTTCCGCGGCCCGCTCGCTGGCCCGGCCAGGTGGCCCTGGGCTAAGTCCCGATGTACGGAGGGTTCGGCAAACGAGATTACCGCGAGCGCCGGCTGGCCGCCGATTTTGCAGTGACCTTCAAATCGCGCGCCACGACCAACCCATGCAAGAACGCGGCAACCCAGCGTCGGAGCACCCCAGGCGCGTTGAGCCGCCCCAGAATGGCCACGGGAACGACTCGGCAAAGGCGTGAACGAACCGTTCATACTCGGGAATCGCGATCAGCTTCTCATTTCGAAAACGTCGGACCGGATCGCCGCGTCAACTTTTTCCGCAACGGGAGGATATATGCGCATTTTGAAAACTCGCTTCGTCATCATTTTGGCCACGGTCGTTGCTGCATTTTGCCTATTTCAAACCGCATTCACGGTCCAGATTTCGGCTAGCCCAACCGAAAACGGACCTAGCACGGCAATGGTCGGCGTTCTCAACAACTCGCACCATGATGTATGGGTTGATATTTCTACCGGCATGAGCCGGCCGGGCCACGGTCAGGGAGCCTGGACGATTCGTAAAGCCTTTTGCGAAATTCCCGGACAGGACCCCATATACTCGGTCTTTTATGGGGACGTACCGGCGGGCGCTCAGCCGGCGGTGAGAGTTCGAGCGGAAATCAAAGAATCCGACTGCCATAGCGCTACCATTCGCACCTTGCAAGCGGTGGCGACCCGACCGTCAGGTGCCATCCACTTCACGCAACGCTACTTGGTAACCGATACACACGTCGTTCTCGTAGGTAACGATATCTGGCACCAATGAAATCAGGGTACTGGCCTTCAATAGCGCTTTCGGTGCGGAAGGGGCCGACACCAAGGGATCGATGAACGCTGCGCCCGCTTCATGCGGATTTGGCGCGGTGCGGTAGAATGGGCCGATGGAACTGCTGCGCTTCGACGATCTCGAATGCCGCTACGGGGCACGCGAGGTTTTCGCGGGGCTCGGCGGCGTGTTGCGCGACGGCGAACGCATCGCACTCGTCGGCCCCAACGGCGCTGGAAAATCCTCGCTGCTGCGCTTGCTCGCCGGCGTCGACGCGCCCAACGGCGGCCGTATCGTGCGCGCCCGCGATGCGCGCATGGGCTACCTCGCGCAATCGGTCGCCGATGAAACCGAGGCGACGTTGCAAGAACTCGTCGATGCCGCGCTCGCCCGCGTCGCCGACGATGACTACGATCGCAAGCGTAAACTCCTGCGCACCATGCTCGCGGCGTTCGGATTCGCCCCCGAGGAATACGCGCGACCGTTACGCGAGTTTTCCGGCGGACAACGATCGAAGGGCGCGCTCGCGCACCTGCTCATCGACGAGCCCGATTATTTGATTCTCGACGAGCCGACCAACCATCTCGATATCGGCACCGTCCGCTGGCTCGAAAACACGATCGCCGCCGATAAACGCACCTATCTTATCGTCTCGCACGACCGCTATTTCATCGATCGCGTCGCGACCCAAATTTGGGAGCTCGACCGCGGTGCACTCCACGTCTATCCCCCCGCGGCACGTGCCTATACCGCCTTCCTCGAAGCGCGCGAGGTGCGGCGCGAGAACGAACGTCGCGCGTACGAAACATATATTGCCGAACGCGATAAGCGGCGCGCGACGATCGCCGGACTGCGCGCGACGCACACGTCGTCGGATTACAAGCAAGTGCGCAGCCGCGAACGCCAGCTCGCACGCACCGAAGCCGCACTTATCGCGCCCGAGCCTCCGCCCGAAGTCGCGCGCATCAACGTCGCGCTCGCCGCACACCGCCGCGTTACCGGAGGCTTCGCCTTCGAACTCGCGGGGCTCGCAAAGGGATATGCGGCGCCGCTCTTTACCGGGCTCGCCATCGACGTGCAACAAGGCGAACGCATCGCGATCGTCGGGCCCAACGGCGCCGGAAAGTCGACGCTGCTTTCCATTCTCGCCGGCGAACGCACGCCCGATACGGGAACGGTGCGCTATAACCCGGCCGCGCGCGTCGCTTATTTCGCGCAGAACGCGCAAGAACAGCTCGATCCCGACGCGAGCGCGATCGACGCGGTACTCTCGGCAGGGAACGTTCCACCGGAGCGTGCGCGCGGATTGCTCGGGCGCATCGGCATCTCCGGCGAGATGCAAGAACGCCCGGTACGCTCGTTCTCGGGAGGCGAACGCCGACGAATTATGCTTGCGCGCTTGATGGCGCAGAACGCCGATGTTTTACTGCTCGACGAACCGACGAACGATCTCGATATTGCCAGCCGCGAAGCGCTCGAATCGGTGCTCGACGAATACGCCGGAACGCTGGTCGTCGTATCGCACGATCGCTATCTCCTCGCACGCCTCGCCGAGCGCGTGCTCTGGATAGAGAACGGAGAGTGGGGCATTCTCGAAGGATATGACGCCTACGAGCGCTTCGTTCGCGAACGCGAGGATCGCGCCGCCGGCGCGCCTGCGGAGGCGGATCGCCCGAAGACAACGCGGCTCACGCCGCTTAAGGTGCGCTCGAAGCTGATGGTGCAGATTGCGGCGGTCGAACGCGAGATCGCAGGGTTCGATGCTCGCAAGGCCGAGATCGACGCGCTCTTCGCGCAACCCGATCTCTACGAAGATCGCGCGCGCGTCAAAGCGCTCCAAGTGGAGATCGAAAGCCTCGCCGTTCGCAGCGAAAGCGCGCTCGCGCGTTGGGAAGAGCTGCACGCGCAACTCGAGGCAACCGCAACTCCGGAGTAGCCGCTGCCGTTGTCACGCCGAGTAGGCGCTGAAATTGTCACGCCGAGTAGCCGGTGTCATCCCGAGTAGCTGTTGTCATCCCGAGTAGCCGCGAAGCGGCGTATCGAGGGAGGCCTATCGAGGCGGGATGCGATCCCTCGATACGATGGCTTCGCCATCTACTCGGGATGACAGAGTTTCGCTTCGCCATCTACTCGGGATGACAGAGTTTCGCTTCGCCATCTACTCGGGATGACAGCGTTTCGCTTCGCCATCTACTCGGGATGACAGGAAGTTGCGTCGCGCTACTCGCGATACCACGCTTGTCACGCCGAGTAGGCGCTGAAATTGTCACGCCGAGTAGGCACCGCAGGTGCCGTATCGAGGCGGGGTGCGATCCCTCGATACGCCGCCTTCGGCGGCTACTCGGGATGACAGCGTTTCGCTTCGCCATCTACTCGGGATACCACACGGTTGTCACGCCGAGTAGGCACCGCAGGTGCCGTATCGAGGCGGGGTGCGATCCCTCGATACGCCGCCTTCGGCGGCTACTCGGGATGACAGCGTTTTGCTTCGGCGGCTACTCGGGATGACAGCGTTTTGCTTCGCCATCTACTCGGGATGACAAGGGGGTTGCGGCGCACTACTCGGGATGACACGGGGGTTGCGGCGCTTAGTTGAGATGCATCGCGTGAGCGATGCCGAGACTCGTCAGCGAGATTCCCACCCAGAGAATCGCGCCGAGAATGAGCGGCCGTATGCCCGCAGAGCGAATGCGCGCGTAATCCGCACTCAAACCGACCGCCGCGAGCGCGACCGTAATCGCGAAGAGGGCGAGCTGGTCGAGCGGCGCGTGCCAAGCCGCCGGAATATATCCGAGGCTATTGATCCCCGCCGCGACGACAAACCAGAGCACGAACCAGGGAATAATCGAGCGCCACGGCACCGCATCGCCGCCGCGCATCGCAAACGCGCGCTTTCCAGCGTAAAACGCGACCAACGGAATGATGAGCGTCGTTCGCGTGAGCTTGACGATCACCGCATGTTGCCCGGCTGCATGGCCGTACACGAACGCCGCAGCGACGACCGAGGAGGTGTCGTTGATCGCGGTCCCCGCCCACAGCCCGAAGGCGTGCTGCGAGAGATGCATGAGGTGGCCGATCGTGGGGAACGTCAGCACCGCGGCGACGTTGAAGAAGAAAATCGTCGATAGCGCATACGCGACATCCGCACGATCCGATTCGACGGCGCTCGCTAACGCTGCAATCGCCGAGCCACCGCAGATCGCGGTGCCGACGCCGAGAAGGCGGCGCAAATCGCTATCGATCCCGAGTAATTTGCCGAAAATATAGGCGAGCGCGAGCACGACGACGAGCGTTCCCAACATCACTGGAAGCGATTTCCACCCTCCGGCAACGATATCGGTAAAGCGCAGCTGCGTTCCGAGCAGCACGATCGACCACGCGAGCACCTGTTTCGTGCTGAAGAGAATCCCTGGGTGCAGCCGCGCGCCCGGCGCGCGCACCGCCGTTATCAGCAGGCCCAAGGCGATTGCAACCACCGGAGCGCCGACGACGGGCAAGAGATGCCCGACGAGGGTCGCGACGGCCGCAATCGCGATCGCCAGAAGGAGCCCAGGAAGTATCTTCACGTCGCGCTAGAAAAAGCTCGCCGGTTCGGGCGGAAACGCAATGGAGGCTTCTTTATCGAATGCGGGGCGTTTGTGGCTCTCCACAAAGGCCGCGACGTCGTACGCTTGTTGGTCGCTCAACGTGCCCGCTTTCCCTAAGGGCATGTTGTAGCGAACGAAACCCGCCATCATCGCCACCTTCGCCATGCCGGCGCCCTTGTTAAACGATGTCGCGCCCCAGAGTGCGGGGAATTGCCCGGGAATTCCGGCTCCGTTCACCTGGTGACACATCGAGCATTGCGCTGCATAGATCGTCGCTCCGCGCGAAACGCTCGGCGGCGACGGTGGCTTGAAGCGAGCGATCCGCACCTTGGGATCGATCGGCGAGAACGTCTTTTGGCCGCGCGAAATCCAGTTGATATAGGCGACCACGGCGATCATGGTGCGGCTGTCGTACGCCGGCGGCCGCCCG
>JAJXXM010000069.1 GCA_021781095.1 bacterium | reverse complement strand
CCTGCTCCACGCGGCCGGTCAGCCCTTCAAGCGCGTCCTGCTCGTGGGGCTCGGCGATCCCGCCGCATTTTCGCCCTCGGTGATGGCAAAAGTCGCAGGAACGGCGGTCCGCACGCTCGGCAAACGCGGTGCGACCAAAATTGCGATCGCCTTCCCGCAACAAGCCGCCGGCGACGAAGAACGCTGCGCTTCTTTTGCCGCCGAAGGCGCGATCGCCGGGTGCTTTGAGACGGGCACCTACCAGAGCGCCCCGGAACGTGCGATTGCAATCGCAGAGACGCTGCTGCTTTCCCAAGGGTTCAATGCCGATGCCATCGGGCGCGGGCTCAAGCGCGGAGTCGCCATCGGCGAGGCGGTCAATCTCGCGCGACGCTTAGCGCTCACGCCGGCGAACGATATGACGCCGACGCATCTCGCTGCAGAGGCGACCGCCGTTGCAAATGCCCACGGCATGGAGATCGAAGTGCACGATGCGGCTTGGGCGGCCGAGAAAAAAATGGGGTCGTTCCTCTCCGTCGCGCAGGGCAGCGCGCAGCCGCCGGCGTTCATCGTCATGCACTATCGCGGCGCGCCGAAGAGCGATCGACTGCTCGCCCTCGTCGGGAAAGGCATCACCTTCGATACCGGCGGCATTTCGTTGAAGCCGCCGGAGAAAATGGAAGAGATGAAATACGATATGTCCGGTGGCGCCGGCGTGATCGCGGCGATGGGCGCGATCGCATCGCTCAAACCGAACATCAATGTCGTCGGCATCGTTCCCGCAACCGAGAACATGCCCGGCGGCAAAGCCACGAAACCCGGCGATGTCGTCCGCGCGAGTAACGGTACGACCATCGAGGTCATCAATACCGACGCCGAGGGCCGACTCGTTCTCGCCGATGCGCTCGTCTACGCGCGTTCGCTCAACGCAACGCAAATCGTCGACGCTGCGACCCTCACCGGTGCATGCGTCATCGCTCTGGGACACGCCGCGAGTGCAGCGGTCAGCAACGACGATGCGTTCGCATCGCTCTTTCTCGATGCAGTGAAGGATTGCGGCGAGCGCTACTGGCGCATGCCGCTCTACGACGATTACAGCAACGCGATGAAGAGCGACATCGCCGACCTCAAGAATACCGGCGGACGCCCGGCCGGCACGCTCACCGCGGCGGCGTTTCTGAAGGCGTTCGTCGACAAGACCCCGTGGATGCATCTCGACGTCGCAGGTACGGCCTACGTTGACGGCGAGACGGCGTGGTCGGCGAAGGGCCCGACCGGTACGCCCGTTCGCGCATTCGTTCATCTCGCCGAGAAGATGGCGGGCTAGCGATGTCCGGGCACGGCGCGAGCGATCAGGCGCGTCCGTACGAGCCGGCACATGGGCGCGCGGTGCGCCGCATCACTGCCGGAGCCGTTCGACGCCGGAAGGGTTCGCCGTTCCCAATTGTGACGGCATACGATGCACCGTTCGCAGGCTTCGCTGAAGCAGCGGGGATCGATATCATCCTCGTCGGCGACAGCCTCGCGAACGTCGTGCTGGGCTACGATGAAACGACGCCGATTACCGTCGAGGTGATGATCCATCACGCGCAGGCCGTCGTGCGTGGAACGACCCGCGCCCATATCGTCGTCGATATGCCGTTCGGTTCGTATCACGTCAGCGACGAAGATGCGGTGCGTAACGCCATTCGCTTAGTAAAAGAGGGCGGCGCTTGCAGTGTCAAACTCGAAGGCGGCGGCATGGAGGCCGATCGCATCGCCGCGATCGCCGCGACCGGCATTCCGGTGATGGGGCATATCGGCGTGATGCCGCAGACCGCCGGGCTCGGCCCCGGTTACAAAAAACGCGCGAACCGCGAACGCTTGTTGGAACAGGCGAAAAAGGTCGAAGCGGCGGGCGCGTACGCGATCGTCCTCGAAGTCGTCGACAGCGAGATCGCCGCAGAGATTACCGCATCGATCGCGATTCCGACCGTCGGAATCGGTGCCGGTCCTCATTGCGACGCGCAAGTACTCGTCTTGCACGATGTCTTGGGGATCTACTCGCAGTCGCCGCCGTTCGCGAAACGATTCGCAGAGCTCGGAGCCGCCGCGACCGAGGCACTTGCGGAGTACGCCCGCGACGTACGCGAGCAAGGTTTTCCGAAGCGCTAATCGCCGCGAACGCTACTCGCCTTGCGCGGTCGCTCCGGCCCGCCACGGGCTGTTTTCGATCGTCCGCGCGAAGACGTCGAAGAGTTCCGGGTCGCTGACGCGCCCGCGCTCCTCGGCCATCACCTCCATCGCCGCGTCGTGCGCGAGCGAGGGGCGATAGGCGCGCGTCTCGGTGAGCGCGTCGTAACAATCGGCGATCAGAATGATCCGGGCCCAGAGCGGAATCGCATCACCGGAGAGTCCGTCGGGATAGCCGAGTCCGTCGAAGCGCTCGTGATGATGTCGGATCGCGTGAACGATCTCGGTCGATGCGCGGAGTTCTTGCCAATGCGGTGAGGATTGTGCGGCGACGATGCGTGCGCCGAGGATGCTGTGGCTTTTCATGATCTCCCATTCGTGGGAAGTCAACGCCGAGGGCTTCAACAGAACGTGGTCGGGGATCCCGATCTTCCCGACATCGTGGATGTGGGCGGCCTCACGGAGCGCATCGACCTCATCGCTTCCGAGCGAGATCGCTCGGCCTAACGACTCGGAGAGACGGGCGACCTGTAAGCCGTGA
>JAJXXM010000189.1 GCA_021781095.1 bacterium | reverse complement strand
GCCGAACTGCCGACCGTCTCACCCTGGAATCGCGTCGCGAACGAACCGCTTGCGACGAGCCCGCCCGTTGGAGAAGTAACGCCGGCTCCGCTCGTCTCGCTCGCACAAGTGAACGCGATTCAAGCGCAGTCAACGCCGAGCGGCGTTACGTTGCATGTCGCGTTGACCGGCGCCGCGTCGTTCGATTGGCACCATTTGCGCGCGCCCGACAATCGCTTCTGGATCGATCTGCACGGAGCGACGCTCGAACCGACGGCGATCCCGCCTTCGACCGAAGCGCCGATCTCAAATGTTCGCGCGGATCAGATCGATCCGCAGACCGTGCGTATCGCGTTGAGCATCTCGGGGGTGCACGATGTGACGGTGACGCAGTCGGCAACCGGTGTCGATATCGCGGTGAACGGTGCGCTCTCGCTCGCCGACGCCTCGACCGCCGGAACGGGCGTCGCCGGAACGGGAACGCCGAGCGTCACGCTTGCAGCAGCGGCCCCGGTCGCCGGCGGCGATCCGAATCTTTGGAGCGTGAATCCCGCCGCGGCCTACGTTCCGACGAATCCGCGTTTGATCGTGATCGATCCGGGGCATGGGGGCAGCGATCGCGGTGCGGTGCGCAACGGCGTCGCCGAGGCGGTACTCACCCTCGACATGGCCAAGCGGCTGCGGGCAATTTTGGAAGCGCGCGGCTGGCAAGTGATTATGACGCGCACCAAAGATGTCGATGTCTACGCTCCCAACGATACCGCCGAGCAAGAATTGCAGGCGCGCGATAACATCGCGAATCGCGCCGGTGCGCGCCTTCTGGTCAGCATCCACGTGAACGCCTATATCAATGCCGGGCCCAACGGCACGACGACCTACTATGCCAAACCGATCGACGAGCCGTTCGCGCGCGACATTCAGAACGAACTCGCCGCGCAGGTTGGGACGAAGAACGACGGCATCGTCAAGAGCCACCTCTACATTCCGCTCCATGCCTTCATGCCCGCCTGCCTCGTCGAGACCGCGTTTCTCTCCAACCCGGATGATTTCGCGCTGCTCACCGATCCTGCGTGGCGCCAGAAGGTCGCCGTCGCAATCGCCGACGGGATCACCGATTACGCAGGCGCGCCTCCCACGGCAATCCAACCTCAGCAGTAAGATATGCTGGGGCTTTTTGATTCCGGGCTCGGCGGATTAACCGTGCTTCGAGCCGTTCGCGCGGCGCTTCCCGACGAAGAGATCGTCTTTCTTGCCGACCAGGCACACGTGCCGTACGGGGATCGGAGCGAAGAAGAGCTCGTCGCGCTCCTGCACGCCAACGTCGCATGGTTGGAGGCGGCCGGCGCAGATGCAATCGTGATGGCGTGCAACACGTCGTGCGCGGTCGCGCAGCGCCACGGCTGGCCGAAAGCCGGCGTGCGCATTCTCGACCTCATCGAGTCGGCGGCGCTCGCCGTGACGCGGCGCGGGCTGCGCGATATTGCGGTGATCGCGACCGCGGCGACCGTGCGGACCGGCGCCTACGGCCACGCCCTGCGTGCGCGCGCCCCCGGCATGCAGGTTGTCGAGATCGCCGCACCCGCACTCGTGCCGCTCGTGGAAGCGGGCGAGATCGAGGGCGAGCGCGCGCGTAACGCTGTTGCGGAGGTCTGCGAACGCGTTCCCGCTACGTGCGAAGCGGTGCTGTTCGCCTGCACCCATTTCCCGGTTCTCGACGCGCATTTTGCGGCGGTGCTCGGCCCGAAGGTGGAACGCATCGATCCGGCGCTCGTCCAAGCCGAACGGGCGGTTGCGCTTGCGATCGAGGCCGGTACACCGCGCGGGAGCGGCCGCACGCGTTGCGTCACCACCGGCGACGGGGCGCGCTTCGCCGCGCAACTCGAGATGATGCTCGGTGCGGACTCCGCGCGAACTAGTGAAGCAGTGCGTTTGGAATATGGAAGAGATCGAACAGCACGGTGACGCTTGCGATACCGAGCAGCGATCCGCCGATCACCTGCGCGAGCGTATGCGCGCGTAGATAGACGCGCGCCCATCCGACCATCGGGATGAGCACGAGAAACGGCAACGGCGAACTGCCGTCGAGAAAGACGACGACGGTGAGTGCAGCGGAGATCGCCAGCGCATGCGTGCTGATCTTCCAGTAGCGCGTGATCACCTGAATGATCGCCCCCGAGACGGCATATCCGGCGAGTGCGGCGCGCATCAGCATCGGCGCATGAGCGGCCCACAGCACGATCAATCCGAGTGCATACGCAAGCGTGAAGGCCGAGAGCACCGATTCACGTTCGCGACGCTGCGACATGTCGAGGTCGGAGATGCGGTCGCTTGCATAGAGCCAGAACACGTAAAGCATCGGCAACAGCGAGGTGAAGGTGGTGGAGAGGAAGAGCAGCTTCCAGAACTCGACCGTCGAGCGCGCCGTCTGGCTCGACAGAATGACGAAGAGCGCCAGGGCGCAGAGAAATGGATTGAAAATCGTCGAGAGGATACGCGCGAGATCGCGCCAGACGTTCCTGGTGCGTTTGGGGAGCAGATGTACCGAGGGGTCGATCACCCCGCCGAAATGCGACCTAGCGAACCCTCCTCCCTCCGCGTGCGTTTCTAAAGCAGGGGCGCCCCGCCGGGGCTTGCCGATACCGTTCACGAATTAGAAGCGCGCGATATGCTCGAAAAAATCAACTCTCCCGCCGATCTCAAGGGGCTCGACCGCGACGCC
>JAJXXM010000023.1 GCA_021781095.1 bacterium | reverse complement strand
GCGATCGGTCTGCGCGATCTTCGCATCGCGTTGCGAAAGCGCATTCCCGTGCAGGCAGGGCTTGGCGGCGGCTCGAGCGATGCCGCCGCACTCTTGCTCGCGGCGCGAGCGGGGCTATTCGGCGCACTCCCCGCGTGGGAGGATCTCGCCACCGCGCGTTCCCTCGGCTCCGATCTCCCCTTTTTCCTCGCCGAGGGTGCGGCGCTCGTCGAAGGAACCGGCGAGCGCGTGACCCCGGCGGGAGCGATGCCGGCTTGGGCGACCCTCATTGTCAAACCCCCGGTCGCGATCTCCACCGCCGAGGCTTTCCGGAGACTCGACGAGCGCGAACGCCCGCAGCGACCGCGGGGCGAGAGCCTCGGGCTGCGAGCGCTCGCTGCGCTCCAAAGCGGTGCGTTCGACGAACTCACGCACCTGCTGCACAATGATTTTCACGACGACGCGCTCGCTCGGTACGCCGAGATCGCAAAGGCCGCGGCGGCGATCGAAGCGGCGGGCCCGTCGCGCGCGCTCCTCTCCGGTTCGGGTTCGAGTCTCTTCGCGCTCTACGAGCGCTCCGCGGATGCAGTCGCGGCGGCCGACCGCATTGCGCTGCCGCCGGAGTATCGCCGCTTCGTCGCTGCATTTCGCTCCGACCGCGCGTGGCGGGGAGTCTCGGCGTGAGGTGCGTCGTTCTTGCCGGCGGGCCGCACGACGCGATTGCCGCCTTGACACCGGACGCGCCGAACAAGGCCTTCGCACTCGTCGGCGGCCGCACGCTGCTGGAACGCACCCTTGCACCCTTGCGGGCCTCGGCAGCGGTCGCAACGATCCGCGTCGTCGCTCCGCAAAGTGCACGCGAACATGCCGCACTCGCCCTCGCCGACGAGATCGTTCCCGACGGCGCAAAAATTCGCGATTCGTTGCGCTCCGGGCTCGCGGGGCTTCCGCCCGACGAAATCGTCGCCGTCTGGACGAGCGACCTTCCGATGCTCTCGGTTGCCGTCGTCGATGATTTTATCGCACGCGCGATCGAGACCGATGCCGATATCGGCTATGGATGCGTCGAGTACGGCGTGCACGTGCAACGCTTTCCGGAGGTTCCGCATACATGGGCGCGGATGCGCGAGGGGCGTTACTGCGGCGGCGGCGCCATCGCCATCAAACCACGCGCGCTGGCACGGCTCGATGCCTTCATCGAACGACTCGGTGCGGCACGTAAATCTCCGTTGCGTCTCGCCGGGCTCTTCGGTTGGGGTTTGCTTGCGCGATATGCGATCGGGCAACTCAGTATCGAACGCGCAGCGATGCGGGCGAGTACGATCGTCGGCGCTTCGGTACGAGCGATCCCCTCGCCGTTTCCGGAGTTCGCCGTAAACGTCGACCGCCTTAGCGACGTTGCACTGGCGGAACGACTTCTGGGCTCCGCCAACGCCTGAAGAGTTCGTTGGGAATGCCGAATTGGTCGAGCACCTTCCCGACGGTGTGCGCGACGATATCATCGACGCTGCGAGGATTCGCGTAAAGCGCTGGAATCGGCGGAAGAATCGTCGCACCGATCTCGGCGAGTTGCGCGAGCGTGCGCAGGTGCCCAAGATGCAACGGCGTCTCGCGAACGACGAGTACGACGCGCCGACGCTCTTTTAGGCAGACGTCGGCGGCGCGCGCAAGCAAATTATCGTTGAGCGAGTAGGCAATTGCGCTTGCGCTCTTCATCGAACAGGGCACGACCATCATGCCGTCGGTGAGAAACGAACCGCTCGATATCGCCGCGGCAAGATCGTCGTCGCGATAGACGACATCGGCGAGTGCGTGAAAATCTTCAGCGGTAAGATCGGTCTCCAGTTCGATCGTTCGCCGAGCAGCAGAGCTCAGCACCAGGTGCGTCTCGACGCCGCCGATCGCGCGAAGCGCCTGTAACGCCATATACCCATACGCGCTTCCGCTTGCGCCGCTGATGCCGACGATGATTCGTTTCATGAGAGAAGACCTCACTTTTTAGCGCGACTTCGCGGAAGGGGACGAAGCCTCTTCCTGAAACCATAGGGCGACGTGAAGTTTGCAATGCTCCGCCCGACGATCGCGCAGGACGCGCTCGCGTGGTCGCACCGTGGTGACCGGGGCGCGCTCGAACGACTGCTTCTCGCCTATCCGGCGATCTCGTCGATCTCCGCCGCCGCTGCGATTGCGGGGGCACGAGCGAGCCGCTCTTCGCTCGCCGAGCTCTCCGCCATCGCGATACCGCGCGAACCGCTCGAGCGCGACTCCTTCTTCCGCTGGCAGGCGGCGGCGCGGGAGGCGCGGGCGCGCCATGAAGCCCTGCCGCTGCAAGATCTTCTCGCATCGCCGCCTCCTCGCACCCCCGCCGCTGACGCGCACCTGCGCGAGGAGATCGCCCCGGCGAGCGCGTGCAGCCCCGAGCCGCCCCAGCCCGTTCCGACGCCGAACCGCCCCTTCAGCGCCTCGGCGCTCAATATGTTCGTCGATTGCCGTCGGCGCTGGTTCTATCGCTATGTTTGCGACCCCATCGACGAGCCGAACTCCGCAGCTGCGAGTTACGGCACGGCATTTCACGCCGCTCTCGAAAGTTTCCACTCCGAATTCACCCGTCCGTCGGAGTCCCTGGGCGCCGAGATGCAAGAGCGACTCGATACGCTGCTCGTCGAAGCATTCGAACGAGCGCGGCCGACCTTCGATACCGTCGTCGAGGTCGAGTTGCA
>JAJXXM010000412.1 GCA_021781095.1 bacterium | reverse complement strand
CTCCATTCGATTCGTTGCGATTGCGCCGCACAACGCGACGGCGCGATGCGGATGATTGCCGACGCCGGGCGCGGCGTGCTGCTCTATTTGCGCCAAGAAGGGCGCGGCATCGGGCTGGCAAACAAACTGCGTGCCTACCAATTGCAGGACAACGGCGCCGATACGGTTGAAGCGAATCTGGCGCTCGGGTTGCCGGTCGATAAACGCGATTACGGCATCGGTTCGCAAATTCTCGTCGATCTAGGAATCAAAGAACTGAAACTCATTACCAACAATCCACGCAAGATTTTCGGCTTAGAGGGCTACGGCCTCAAGATCGTCGAGCGCGTCCCGATGGAGACGGTGCCGACGCCGTTCAACCGCCGGTATATGGGGACGAAGCGTTCGAAGCTGGGACATCTCTTCGACGAATCGGTCCAGAACGCGCCTGCATCGTGAAGGCAGGCGACCGCTCGACACTTCGCCGTTTGCCCGTGCCGTCGTGCGCGGGCAAACGTTTTGCCGTTATCGTTGCGCGCTTTTATTTCGAGCTCACCGAACAGATGGTCGACGGAACGAAACGCGCGCTGCGCGATTGCGGAGTTCGCGATGAGGACGTCCGCTTTTACGACGTTCCCGGCTGCTTCGAGCTTCCGCTTGCAGCGTTGAAAGTATTGCAAGACGGCGAGGCCGACGCGGTCGTCGCCCTCGGAGTCGTCATTCGCGGCGAGACGCCGCATTTTGATTTCGTCGCCGGAGAGTGCGCGCGCGGTTTGATGGAGGTTCAACTGCGCACCGGTGCGCCGGTCGGCTTCGGCGTGCTTACCACCGAAACGCTTGCCCAGGCGGAAGAACGCGCCGATCCCGCGCGCGGCGATAAGGGCTACGACGCGGCTTTTGCGGCGGCGTCGCTGCTCGTATTATGAGCGAGGCGCTCGAGCCCGTCCGTTTCGCCGACGGCGTCCTCCAGTATCTCGATCAACGCTTATTACCGGCGGAGATTCGTTACGAAACTGCGCAAAACTGCGACGAGATCGTCGCGGCGATCGCCTCGCTTGCGGTGCGCGGCGCACCCTGCATCGGCGTCTTCGCCGCCTACGGTATCGCCGTGCTGCGCTCGCTGGAGCGCGACGACGACGCCTTTGCCGCCGCGGCGATGCGGGTTCGCTCCGCGCGACCGACCGCGGTAAATCTCGCCTGGGCGGTCGACCGCGTTCTCGCTTCGGAGAATATTCTTGCGGAGGCGCTTGCCATTCACGCCGAGCAGCGTTCGATTGATGCGGCGATCGGCGAGAACGGCATCTCGCTGTTCGCGAAGGGCGCGCGCGTACTGACGCACTGCAATACCGGGCCGTTAGCGACCGCCGGATACGGCACGGCGCTCGGCGTCTTAATCGCCGCGCAGCGGGCCGGCCTTGCGCCGCATGCGATCGTCGACGAGACGCGCCCGCTCTTGCAAGGAGCGCGACTGACCTATCTCGAGTGTCGACGCGCCGGTATCGAAGCGACGCTGCAGGTCGATGCGGCGGCGGCGATTGCCATGGCGCGCGGCCGCGTCGATGCGGTGATCGTCGGTGCAGATCGCATCGCCCGTAACGGTGACACGGCAAATAAAATCGGCACCTACAATCTCGCGATCCTCGCCGCCCATCACCAAATACCGTTCTATGTCGCCGCGCCGCGTTCGACGTTCGACTTTACGATCGCCTCCGGCGCCGAGATTCCGATTGAAGAGCGGGCGCCTGCGGAGGTAACCTCGATCGGCGGACGGCTCGTCGCTCCGGAGGGTGCAGCGGTCTTCAACCCGGCTTTCGACGTCACGCCGGGGCACCTCGTCGCGGCGTTCGTTACCGAATACGGCGTGCTGCGCCCGCCATACGCCGAGAGCATCGTCGGGCTCGCCGGTCGGCCGCAATGGTCGGCGCTGTTGCAGCGTGAGACGAGCCGCGCGTGAAGGCCTACGATTTTCTTGACGGCACGCCGAAACTCGGATCGATCGTCGTCATCGAAGGCACCGACCGGCTTCTTGCCGATCGCGTACGCGATGCGATTCTCGCCCGCGAGCTCCCCGAAGATATTCGCGCACTGAACTATAGCAGCGTCATCTTCGAAAGCGTCGACGATTGCGCGCAGATCGAAGAAGCGATCTCGGCAATGCCGTTCCTCGCCGCGCGCAGGGTCGTTCTCGTGAACGAGGTGCAGAGCGCGAAGGCGGCTGCGCGGCGCGCGCTGCTCGAACTCGCGCAACGCTCGACCGAGGGCGAGAATCTGCTGGTGATCTGCGATCTGCTCGCGCCGCGCTCGGTGCGACCGGCATCGATCGGCTCGCAATTAGGGCGCAGCGCCTCGCGTATCGACTGCACGGTCAACGAGGAGATGCGCGCGCGCTTCGTGGCCGAGGAACTCGCGGCTGCCGGGGTCGAGGCCGAGCGCCAGGTACTCGCGCACCTCTCGCGCACCGAGAGCGATCTCGCGAGCATCCGCAACGACCTCGCGAAGCTCGCGCTCCTGGGGCGGAAGATCTCGCTCGCCGATCTCGAGGAGGAGAGCCTTGCCGTCGACGACCCGAAGCCCTATCGCTTCGCCGGGGCACTGGTGGAGGGGCGGGTCGCCGAAGCCTTCTCGATCCTCGGCGATTGCTTCGAACACGACCCACGGAACGCGGCAATGCCGCTGCTCTCCGCGCTCGCGAACGAATACGCGATGCTCTGGGAGATGGCGCGC
>JAJXXM010000427.1 GCA_021781095.1 bacterium | reverse complement strand
TCGTCGAACGAATCGAAGAAGAATCGCTGCCTGGAACCCTTGTTTTAATGTTGGGCGCGGGTTCGATCACGCGCAGCGCTGCGCGGCTTGCCGCGCGTGCGATGCCGGCGGCCGCACTGCGGTGAGCCTCACCACGACGGCGAGCATGAAATCGTTGCTTGACGACGACGATCGCGCGATGCTGCAGGAATTGCTGAGCGACCGCGTTACGTTCGGTGAACCGCTCGCAGCGTACACGTCGTGGAAGATCGGCGGCCCGGCCGATGCCTTCGTGCAACTCGAGCGCGAAAACGAGCTCGCCGCGGTCCTCACCCACTGCGTACGACGTCGATTGCCCTGGTTCGTCCTGGGCAGCGGCAGCAACTTGCTTGTCGGCGATGGTGGTATGCGCGGAATCGTGCTGCGCTTGGGCGGCGAGTTTGCGCGTGTCGACGTGCGCGCGAGCGACGATACGGTGCGCGTGGTTGCCGGCGCTTCCGCCTCAATGGCCGCAATTACCGCGCGAGCGGCGAGTGCCGGTGCCGTCGGCATCGCGTCTTTGGCGGGCATTCCCGGGACGCTGGGCGGCTCGCTACGGATGAATGCCGGAACCGACCGCGAGATGGGCGATTTTATCAGCGACGTGCGCGTGCAATCGCCGAGTCGGCCGGCTCCGCACTCGGTCGATATTCGCTATTTTTATCGACATACCAACCTTGCACGCGACGCGGTTGTGGTGGGGGCCGAACTCGCGTTTGTGCGCGGCGATGCACAGAGCGTACGCGAGGAGATGCAGGCGCGCCTCGTCCGCCGCAAACAAACCCAACCAATTGCGCTGCCGAACGCAGGGTCATGCTTTCGCAATCCGGAAGGCGAGAAAGCCGCACGGCTGATTGAAGCCGTTGGGGCGAAGGGTTGGCGCGAGGGCGATGCGGAAGTTTCACCGCTCCACGCGAACTTTATTAATAATCTCGGAGCGGCGAGTGCCTGCGACGTCGCAACGCTCCTCGCGCGCGTTCGACGTGCGGTCTTCGAACGATTCGGTATTGGGTTGGAGTTGGAGGTGCATCTCGTGGGAGTTTTTATCGATCGGCAGTGGGATGGAGGCAATGGCCGAGTTGCGTAAAGCGCGCATAGCCGTGGTAATGGGCGGAAAAAGTTCCGAGCGCGAGATCTCCATCGCGAGCGGCACGCCGGTCGCACAAGCGCTGGCAACGCTCGGCTACGACGTTCATTCCATCGACTACGACGAACGCTTTATCGATGCCGTCCGTACCATTGCGCCCGATGTCGTCTTCAACGCACTCCACGGGACGGGCGGCGAGGACGGCGAGATGCAAGGCGTACTCGAACATCTCGACGTTGCATATACCGGCAGCGGAATCGCCGCTTGCGCGCTCGCGATGGATAAACATCTCGTGAAAAAACTCTTTGCTGCAGAAGGCCTGCCCACCGCGGCATGGGACTACTTCGATCTCGACGGTGGGGCGTTGCCGCTGTTGCCCGGCTCGCTCGATCTTCCGTTGGTTGTGAAACCGCGTTACGAGGGCTCCTCGATCGGCGTTCGTATCGTTCGAACGCACGAACAGTGGAGCGCAGCGGTGATCGAGCTATCGCACAACTATGGGTGCGTGCTTGCCGAAGAATTTATCGCCGGGCGCGAGTTTACATGTGCGGTGCTTGGGGAAGAGGCGCTCCCGGTGGTGGAGATCGTCGCCAATCGCGACGGTTTCTATTCCACCGATGCAAAATACGAACCGGGCGGTAGCACGCATATTGCGCCTGCGAAAATCGACGCCGACCTGGCTTCCCGCATGCAGATGCTCGCGCTCTCCGCGCATCGGCTCTTGGGAATGCGTGACTATTCGCGAACCGATTTCATCGTGAACGAACAAAACCGCCCCTTCTTATTGGAGATCAACGCATTGCCCGGTCTGACGACCACCTCGCTTCTGCCCGATGCAGCAGCCGCGGTGGGGATTGGGTTCGAAGCGCTGGTGGAGCGAATCGTCGGTTATGCGCTCGCCCGGGGAAGGCGTCGCAACGCGGCGTAGCGTTCCGCTTTCGATAAATGCGACGTTGGTCGCAACAGGGACGTCGCTTCGCATGGGAACCTGCATGCCGGGGAAAGAAGAGTCTCCCCGAAAGATTCTATCGTTAAGATATCGACCGGAGGTATCGTGTCCAGTACGGGTTTGATTGTCGACCGCGGCCTTGAAGGCGTCGTCGTTGGAAGCACCTTGCTCTCGAACGTTGAGGGAAAGATCGGTCGCCTCACCTACCGCGGCTACGATATCGACGACCTCGCGCCGAACGCTACCTTTGAAGAGGTCGTGCATCTCCTTTTGTTCGGACATCTTCCCAACGCGGAGGAACTCGAACATCTTAAACGCGAGATCGGGACGCGGCGCATGCTGCCCGAACCCTTGGTCGATGGAATGCGTCGTTCGCCGAAGACGGCGTGGCCGATGGATGTCCTGCGCACGGTCGCAAGCGGCCTTGCACTCTTCTCGCCGGTCAATCGCATCGGCGAACATGTCTCCGACGTCCACACGGCGATCGAACTCATAGCAAAAATGCCGACGATCCTCGCCGCATGGGATCGCATCCGCCGCGACCTCGACCCGATCGAGCCGCGTAACGATCTTTCGCAAGCCGCGAACTTTCTCTATATGCGTACCGGAAAAATGCCGGCGGAGATCGAGGCGAAAGAGCTTGATACCTA
>JAJXXM010000210.1 GCA_021781095.1 bacterium | reverse complement strand
AGCATCGAACGCAAACCGACCATCACCGGCGTCGTCGTCGGCCGGATCGCCGCGATCGAGAAGCATCCCAATGCCGATCGTCTGCAGGTCTGCACGATCGATATCGGTGCGGCAAAGCCGCTGACCATCGCGACCGCCGCCACCAACGTCGCCGCGGGGCAATGGATTCCGGTCGCGCAGATCGGTGCGATCCTCCCGCACATCACCATCGCACCGCGCAAGATGCGCGGCGTGGAATCCGAGGGCATGCTCTGCTCCGCCGAAGAACTCGCGCTGCCTGCGGAGTGGTTCGAAGACGGCATCATGCAGCTCGACGAGAGCCTGCCGCTCGGCAGCGACGTCGTCGCCGCCTTCGGCCTCTGCGAACCGATTCTCGAAGTCGAAATCACCTCGAACCGCGCCGACGCGATGTCGGTCCTCGGTATCGCGCGCGAACTCGCCGCCGCCTACGGCACAACGCTGCGCGCACCCTCGTTCGAGAACCCGGCGAGCCTTCCGGCGCCCGCCGAACGCGCCCCGCAGATCGAGCTTCGCTCCCACGATTGCACGCGCTTCGTCGCCCAACGCGTCGAGGGCGTTCGCGTCGCGCCGGCGCCGAGCGCGATTCGCATTCGGCTCGCACAGGCCGGGCAGCGCCCGATCGACGCGCTCGTCGACATCTCCAACTACGTCATGCTTGAGATCGGGCAGCCGCTGCACTTCTACGACGCGGATGCGATTCCGAACGCGCACCTCATCGTGCGCGATGCCGCACCCGGCGAACGACTGACGACGATCGACGAACGCGAACTCGAACTCGACGAACGCGCGCTCGTCATCGCCGACGAAAACGGCGCGCAAGGGCTCGCGGGAATAAAAGGCGGCAGTGCGAGCGAGGTGCGCGCGAGCACCAATGCACTCCTGATCGAAGGCGCCACCTTCGTCGGCGCGCGCATCCGGCGCACGAGCGCGCGTTTCGCGCTTCGCACCGAGGCATCGTCGCGCCACGAGCGGACGCTCCCGCCCGCACTCGCCGACGCCGGCGTCGCACGTGCGGCACAGCTCCTCGCCTCGCTCGGCGCGCAGCTCTTCGCACCGGTCGTCGCGGGCGGCGAGATCGCGCGGGCTCCGGAGATCGCGCTTGCATCGCACGAACTCCGCCGACTGCTCGGCATCGAAGCCGCCCCCGATTCCATCGCCTTCCATCTGCGCGCGCTCGGCTGCGAGGTCGCCGTCGACGGCGAGTTGCTCTCCGTGCGTCCACCGTGGTGGCGCCGCGACCTGACGCAGAGTGTCGATCTCATCGAAGAGTACGCGCGGCTTGAAGGCTACGACCGCATTCCCGAATCGTTGCCGTGCGTTCCGGCGACCGAGGTTTCTAGCGCGCGCTATCGGCGCGAGCGCGAGGCCGCGTCCTTGCTCGAAGCGCTCGGCTATCGTGAGGTCCTCACCTACTCGCTCGTCGGCGAATCGCTGCTCGGAACGCTCGCACGCGGCGGGCTCGATGAGCGTGCGCGCAGCGTCGAGGTTGCGAACCCGCTCTCCGAAGAGCAACGCTACTTGCGTGCGTCGCTCGAAGCGGGGCTTCTCGCCTATCTCGCGCGGCGCGACGAGCGCGCGGAGATCTTCGAGATCGGCCACGCATTCTCGCGCGACGAGCAGAGCGTGCTCGAGACGCCGACGATCGCATTCGCACGCGCGGCCGATTCTGCGGAGCAGCCCGAATGGCGCGAGGAAGGCTTCGCGCGCGTGAAAAGTGACGCGATCGCGTTGCTCTCGCGCCTGACCGGAGCTTCGGTATCGGTCGCGAGCGGCGAACATCGCTTCCTCCACCCCGGCATCTGCGCAGTGCTCTCGGTCGGCGGGCGCGAGGTCGGCGTCGTCGGGCGCCTGCATCCCTATCTCGCGCAGAGTTTCGCACTCGAGCGTCCCGTCTATCTCGCGGCGCTCGCATTCGACGCGATTCCCGAGTACGTCGCACCCACGTACGCACCGCCCTCGAAATTCCCGGCGACCTATCGCGACCTCGCGCTCGTCCTCGCCCCCGAGATCGAAGCGGCTGCCGTCGAACGCGTCGCTCGCGAAGCGGTCGGAGCGACCTGCGTCGGCGTTCGCGTTTTCGACGAGTATCGCGGAGCGCAGGTCGGCGCCGGAAAGAAGAGTCTCGCGGTGCGGATTACCATGCAGAGCCCGACCGAGACGCTCACCGACAGCACGGTCGACGAACGCATCGACGCCGCGATCGCTCGTCTGCACGACGAACTTGGAGCGACCGTTCGCCGGTGAGCTTCTCCTGGCCGGATATCGTTATCGGCGCGATTCTCATCATCGCGGCCTTTCGCGGGTGGCGGCGCGGCCTCATCGGCGAACTCGCCGGAGCGATCGCGCTCTTCGCCGGGTTACTGGCACCGTGGTATTACAACGGCTCCGCCGATACGGCGATCGAAAACCTCACGCACGTCGGCCCGGGATCGGCGCACGTGATCGGCATGTTCCTCACCGGCGTCGCCGCATATGCCATCGTAATGGCGCTCGCGTGGGCGCTCGACCGGGTCGCAAAACTTCCCGGGCTGGGACTGCTCAACAGTAGTATCGGTGCGCTCATCGCCTTAGCGAAAGGCGTCGTCTTTCTCTGGCTGCTGCTCTACGTCGCGCTCTTCTTTCCGCTCTCGCCCGATCTGCGGCGCGATCTCGGCCGCTCGAGCTTGGCGATGATGCTCGTGCAGCCCG
>JAJXXM010000181.1 GCA_021781095.1 bacterium | reverse complement strand
CACGTGCAAGAGGCGGGTGCCGAGACCGACGAAGGCATAGGTCATCTGTCGCGCACTCTCGCGGACCAGGCGTGCCTGCAAGGGAATCGCGCCGCGCGCGATGACGCGCATGCCGCTGCCTTCATCCCGCACGTCGAGGCTGGTGATCTGCGGCTGCAGAATCGTCACCGCACCGCCGGTAATTTTGCGAAGTCCTAAGGCGCGAGCGAGAGCGTCGAAATCGAGGTAGGCTTCACCGTCGTGCACGATCGGTGCGACGGTGGAGCGAACCGCGAGCGGACCGATATCGTAGGTGCGGTGCCCGATGGCGAAACTGACGATCGTCGGTTCGCCGGTCGCGACGAGCACGTAACGCGCGCCCGGTTTCCACGTAACGATCGCGCCGAGCGCGTGAAAGAGCCTGCGCAACGCCGGATCGTCGATACCCACGAGGAGCGTGGCATCGCGTTTTTCGACGTGCGTGAAAGCGAACGTGCGCCCCGCGAATTGCCAGAGCGGCGCCGCGCTCGCCATGCGCGGAACGCAGAGCAGCGCGAAGCAGAGCGCGAAAAACGCGCTAGAAATCCGTGCGATGGAGCGGTTCATCGAGTTCGAGGTGCCCACCGGGCAGCGTTGGGAGGCGTGCCCCGTCGACGGTAATCTGTACCGCCGAGATTCCCGGTAAGGCGGTCATCGAGTACACGAGTGCTTTAAATTCGGCGTTCTCACCGAAAGTGCCGCCGGGTTGCGATTCTACTTCCTTCGAAAGATCGACCGTTACCGTCGAGCCGTGAATCGCGACGTCGTTCACGCGCGTACCCGATGGAAAGCGCACCGCACGGATATCGGCGGGAGGGCCGACGACGGCTTGCAGCGCCGCATAGAGCGCGCGATCGTGCGCCCATTGCGCGCGCGTACTTCCGGCGGGGCGCGGGCGCAGCGTTACATCCCAGGGCTTCACGGTCGTGCCGTCCATCTCGGTGTAATAGATCGTCAGCGTATTGGGCGACGCTGCGTGCGGGCGCGTGAGCCACCAGCCGGCACCGATTGCGAGCAGGAGCAGGACGACGATCGGAATGATGTAGTTCGGACGCGACGTCGCAGCCGGACGATGCCCGCTGCGCCGGATCTCGCTCATGAAATCGAACCGCGAGCGAGCGTCATGCCGAGCGCGAAGGTGCCGAGCGCAAGCACCAGTCCGAGCAGCGAGAGCACGAGAGCGAGCGCTCCCTTACCCGGCTGCTCGCCGATCCGTCGGGCGAAGATATAGGCGAGCATCGCGGCCAGCGCGCCGGTGAGGTGCAGCCAGATCAGCGAACTCGCCGGATGAAAGACGCCGGCCACCACGAGCCCGACGAGAAATTGCAACCCGGTCACCGCGACCATCACCCGCCGCCCCATCGTATTCCAGCTAAAGACGACGGCGCAGATGATCACCAGCGCGGCGACGATGAAGTGGGCATCGAGAATATATTGGGACGTCATGCGTACACCGTTAACGTCGGCACGCGCGCAATCCTCTCGCGCGCGCCGTCAACGCACGGCGATCGTGAGAAAGACCGTCACCGCATAGTAAAACGTCCCGCGGGCATCGGCGGCGAGCAACCCACGCACCCAGGCATCCGCCTCTTCCCGTTCGAGTGCTCCGGCGCGAATCGCCGCGGCGACCGCGGATTCCAGTACGAACGCGTAAGCATGCGCGAACGAGAGCGAGGTGACGAACGGGCGCGATTCGATCTGCGTGAATCCGGCCGACACAAAATGCTCGCGGTGTCGGCGCCCCGCCCAGCCGTCGGCGAGCGAATCGACGAATGCGTCGACGATCGTCCTCGTGGTGCTCCGGTCGGCACCCGCGACGATGATACTCTGCCAGTCTTGATCGATCGCCAACAACGATCCGCCCGGTCGCAACACGCGATACATCTCGTTCGCCGCACGTTGCGGATCGAGCAGGTGCTGGAGCAAACGCTCCGCGCGTACGGCATCGAACGAGCGCTCCGGAAACGGCAACGCCTCGGCGCTGCCGATAAGAAAGCGGGCGTTCGCGGGGACGCCGCGCGCGATCGCCGCCGCGATCAAAGCGTCGTTCGTATCGATGCCGATCGCCTCGCCGCCTTCGCCGACGCGCGCGGCGATCGCGCGAACGTCGTCGCCGACCCCACAACCGCAGTCGAGAACGCGTGCCTTCGCTTCGATACCTTGCATGACGAAGGTCGCCTCTTTTGCTTGCGCGCCGAGGCGCGCGACGCCGTCGAGATAACGAATTTGCGCGTCGGCATCGCCGGCGGCACCCGCAGAGAAATCCGTAACGTCGCTCATGGCGTCTCGGCGAGCGTCACCGAGCACTGCATGGTCATCGTCACGTATCCGTCGCTCGCAAAGCGTTCGAAGAGCACTCCGAGTTCGTCCTCCAGTCGTCGAGCGGCTTCGCCTTCGTGCGGAAGGTACGACGTGCTGCCGGCTCTCGCGAAGAGCCCGGCGCGATCGAGCCGCTGCACGTTCGGATACGGCGCAAACCGCACTTTCTTCCAACCCGTATAGGTGAGAAACGCAATGCGCCCGTCGGCGCGCCGCGCCTCGCTTTCATCGGTTGCAAAAGCGCGAACGAGGTCGCCGTACGCGGCGGTAAAGGGATCGCGTTCGTCGCGCTCGTTATAGAGCAGCGCAGCGCGACCGCCGGGGCGCAAGATGCGACCGATCTCGGTAAGGGCTGACGGAGCGTCGAACCAATGAAATGCCTGAAAGGCGGTGACGAGATCGCACGACGAATCGGGAAGCCCGGTCGCCTCCGCACGCGCGTCGCGCCACTCCAAGCGCGGGAATGGTTCCGCACTCGCGCGCATCGCAGCATTCGGTTCGATCGCCACGGTCGATCCGGCACGCGCGGCGAGCAAGCGTGAGGAGATGCCCGTTCCCGCGCCGAGATCGGCGACGCGAAGCGTTCGCGGATCTCCGAAGCCTTCGAAAAGCGCGTCGATCGCTTCGGGCGGATAGGACGGGCGGCCGAGGACGTAATCCGCGGCGCGTTCGGAGAAGCGTTGGGTAGGATCGATCATCGCCTCTGCCATTGGCGGAGCGAAAAAGAATACCTCGGGGCCTCCCGGAACTTGACTCTCACCTTACGTCATGCTGCAGAGTCTCGGAGGGCCGCATGGCCCGCATACAACTATGAACGAACGATATCGCATTGGAGCCTTCGCGCGACTTACCGGAATAACGGTGCGGACGCTCCACCACTACGACCGCATCGGATTGCTTCGCCCGGACGGACGCAGCGATGCCCGGTATCGCCTGTACGGCGAGCGCGAGTTGATGCGGCTGCAGCAGATCGTCACCCTCAAGGCGTTCGGCTTCGACCTCACGACGATCGGTCGCATGCTCGACGACGAACGTTTCGATATCGGTCGCGCGCTCGACGCACAAATCGCGTTGCTCGAAGAACGTCGCGAGGGAATCGAAAAGATCGTCGAGGCGATGCGTCTCGCTCGAGAGAGCGTACGCCTCGCACCCGCGCTTCGAGGCGAGCCGTTCGTTCGCGCTATACGAGGAACGCTCACGATGAATCAGATCGATTTCAAAAAACATTTCACGCCCGAACAACTCCGCACGCTCGGCGAACGCGCGTTTGGAGACGCCGAACAAGCGCAGATATCGGCGGCGTGGAATACGCTCTTCTCCGACATTGCCGCCGCCGAAGATAGCGAGCCGGCATCGGAGCGGGCGCAGGCCCTGCTCGAACGATGGGATCGCCTCGTTGCTGCATTCACGCAAAACGACCCCGCGATGGAGCGCTCTCTCGCGAGCCTCTACGCCGACGAGACGAACCGCGCGAACGTTGCCGCCGCGATGCCGCAGATGCCTCAGGCGTGGGCGTTTATAGAGCGCGCTCGCCGCGCTCGCGACGCGACGCGCTAGCGCGGAGTCGCGCCGTTCTCGGCGCGCAGGCCCAACGCGGCGAAGAGTGCCGCATCGCTATCGAGCGGAGCGTTCTCGGTCGTCAACAGGCGGTCGCCCGCGAAGACCGAGTTTGCTCCGAGCAGAAAACAGAGCGCCTGCAGCTCCGCACTCATCGCGGAGCGTCCCGCCGCAAGGCGAATATACGAGGTCGGCAGCACGACGCGAAGGGTGGCGACCGTTCGCGCGAGCTCGATCGGATCGAACGTCGCTCGCTCGGCGAGCGGCGTCCCTTCGATCGGAACCAACACGTTCACCGGGACCGATTCCGGCGGGCGCTCCATCGCCGCGAGTTCTGCAATCAGCGCGATGCGATCTTCGCGAGATTCGCCCATGCCGATGATCCCGCCGCAGCAGAGTTTCAGCCCCGCCGCGCGAGCGACTTCGAGCGTCTCCAACCGATCGTCGTAATCGTGCGTCGACACAACCTGCGGGTAATACTCGCGCGAGGTGTCGAGATTGTGATTATAATATTGCAAGCCGGCATCGCGCAGCGCCCGCGCCTGATGCGGCTGTAACGCGCCCAACGTCACGCAGCTCTCCATCCCCAAGGCGCTCACCTCGCGTACCATCGCGAGCACGCGTTCGAACGCAGGGCCGTCTTTGACGCCGCGCCACGCCGCCCCCATGCAAAAACGCGTTGCACCCTCCGCCTTCGCCGCGCGCGCCGCCGCGACGACCGCGTCGATCGGAGCGAGCGGTTCGGGGCGCACGTGCGTTTCGCGGCGCGCGCTCTGCGCGCAGTAGCCGCAATCCTCGGAGCATCCTCCGGTCTTGATGCTGAGCAGCGTCGAACGTTGAATCGCCGCAGGATCGAACGCGGCGCGGTGCGCCGTTATCGCCGTAAATGCCAGCTCCGGAAAGGGGCGTTCGTAGATCTCCCGCACTAAGGCGGCATCGATCTTCGTTAGTTGCATCGCCGTCCCAACTCGTTCATCTCCTTCATCCAGCGTTCGTAGCCGGCTGCATCGCGCCCCTCGACCGACCCGAGCAACGAGGTTCGAATCGGCGCGACGCCCATAATTTTCAGAATACCGCGTTCGAAACTTCTCACCCCGTACCCCCCGAAATACCAGCGGAAAAACGGTGCGGGCATGCCCATCGTCACGACGATACGCGCGCTCTTCCCGCGGAGGACCGAAGGCGTCGCCGCCTTCCCGTTCTGCGGGGCTCCGGTGCGTAAGAGCTGCTCCCAGAACGCCTTGAAGTACGCCGGCAACGTTCCCAACCAGAGCGGGAAAAAAATTGCGAGATGATCGCACTCGGCAACGCGCTCGCGCAGAGCGAGGATCTCTGGCGCGGGCATCTCGGTATCCCACGAGCGCTTGGTGCGCACGAACGCGACCGCGAGATCGGCGACATCGACGCGATAGAGCGCGTGCCCCGCCGCTCGAGCTCCGCGCTCGTAGGCATCGGCGAGCGCGTAGCCCAACCGCGCCCGGTCGGGATCGGGATGGCCGTGCAAAAGGACGATCTTTCGAAGACCCGGCGTTTTCACTGCGCGAGCGTACTCGAAAAGGCCCGAAAATTTGCGAAGAAGTTGGGAAGAGGCTACGAGCGCTGCAAGCGCAGGTAGGAGATCTTCTCGACGGTGATGAGCCCTTCGCCGATCATCGCCTCTAACTCCGGAATCAGCGCGCGCACCTTCTCCTCCTCATCGACCACCTCGATGAGGACCGGCGAGTTCGGCGTCGGCGAGAAGGGTTTGGAAATGTGAATTTCTTGGTGCGCGCCGAACCCTTCGATGCCGCGCAGGACGGTCGCGCCGGCAATACCGCGCTTCCGCAAGAACTCGACGATCGCGGTATAGAGTGGCTGAACCCCGCGACGATCGCGCTCGTCGACGAAGATTCGCATCATTTTTCCGTTTTGGAACGCGTCCATCTCGTCTCCCGGAGGCGGCTATGACCTCCGAGAGTATAGCACGGGAGGCGTTAGCGGTTGACGGTGCTCATATCGGGATACCGCGTGCCCGCCGTCGCGCCTTTCGGAGCTGCATCGGCGATGCGCGCGAGTTCGGCGGGGCTAAACGTCACCGCGGTCGCCGCGACGTTCTCTTCCAGGTACTTGCGTTTTTTGGTCCCCGGAATCGGCACGATATCGTTCCCCTGGGCGAGGAGCCAGGCGATTGCGAGCTGAGAGGGTGTAATGCCCTTCTCCGCGGCGATCTCGCGGACGCGATCGACGAGCCGAAGGTTCTGCGCGAAGTTCTCGCCCTGAAAACGCGGATGATTGCGGCGCGTATCGTCGGCCGGGAAATCGTCGGGCGTCTTGAAGGCGCCGCTTAAAAACCCACGTCCCAGCGGGCTGTACGCGACGAAGCCGATACCGAGTTCGCGGATCGTCTGCAAAATTTCGTCTTCGACGTCGCGCGTCCAGAGCGAGTACTCGGTCTGCAGCGCCGAGATGGGATGCACCGCATGCGCGCGCCGTATCGTGGCGGGAGCCGCCTCCGAAAGGCCGAGATAGCGCACTTTTCCGGCTTTCACGAGTTCGGCCATCGCACCGACGGTCTCTTCGATCGGCACCGTGGTATCGACGCGATGTTGGTAGTAGAGATCGATGTGCGCGACGCCGAGGCGCTTCAGCGAGGCATCGCAGGCCGAGCGTACATAATCGGGATGGCCGCTGACGCCCTTGAACGAGCCGTCGCTCCCGCGCACGTTGCCGAATTTCGTCGCTAGAACCACGCGGTCGCGGCGATCGGCGATCGCTTTCCCGACGAGTTCTTCGTTCTTAAACGGCCCATACATATCGGCGGTATCGAGGAAGTTCACCCCGAGTTCGATCGCTCGGTGGATCGTCGCGATCGATTCGGCATCGTCGCGCCCAGCGTAAAATTCCGACATGCCCATGCAGCCCAGCCCGATCTCCGAGACGACCAAGCCCTGGGTTCCCAACGTTCGTTGCTTCATGTTCGGTACGACCGGAACGGAGCGCCGTGGGTTTCGCGCCGAGCGTCGAAAAAATGCCGTCTGCGCCTAGAACACCCAACATGCTTGATTCATGCCAGTGCGCTTCGTTGCGCCCATGCACGTAATTGGGCGAGATGTTCTTCGGCGTATCGTTTAGCCAGCGTTTTGCCGTTGCCGAACCCGCTCGGATGAGTTAGCCCCACGACGAGGCGCCGCCGCCCGCCGAGGTCCATCTCCACCGGACGCTCAGGCGCCGGGGCGCCAAAGATCTGCCGTTGCGCGAAGGCACCGACAGCGATGATAACCGGCGCCGCGGCGACGGACATCACCGCAGAAAAGTGTCGTTCAACACAGGTCGCAGAGACCTCGGCGACCCCGATCTCGCCTGTCGATTTGCAGTGCACCACCTCAGTCATCGCATAGTCCGTACCGGGGACGGCAGTGGGGATCAGCTCCATCGCCCTTCGGCGTGCCCAACTCCAGTACCGCACCGCTTTAGTGCGCTGGCCGTTCCCATCCACGGTGTACACGCCATCGAGGATGCTCGCGGGATGGCCTTCACCGCCAAAAGCGTAGTGATGTGAATCCCAGATCGCCTCATCGGAAGTCGAGCCACAGGCGTGGTCGTCCCTGCCGATCGACGGATTCGAGGACACAAAAAGAATGCGGGCGCGGTCGATCTGGCCGACCCATGGCTCAGGCACTCGAAAGTCCGCATATGTTGCGGCGGCGTGTTCTTTGATTTGGTACTGGATGATCGCGCGGCAGTTGTCGCCCCGACCGTTGTAGCAGGCGGTGACGTTCGCGCATCGCGAAATCGTGTTAAACACTGATACAACCCGGTCGTCGTAATTCATTATTTATTCTCTATCCTCACGCTTCCGCCAGCCGAGGTTGCGCTCCATCACCACGCGCCAGCCGACGAATTGTTCCATCTCAAGGGCGCCATGTTCTTGAAAGTCCGAGCACGTCGTCCCAATCTTCTCGCACAGCCGTTTTAAGGCTGGCGCATAGGGATGATTGGGTTTGAAGCGGCCATGCATCATGGGCCTAACACGTCTGCGCGGCAGCAATCCCTCACACCTTTGTGGGGGCCGTGCCTCTTACGGTCGGAGCACGCGCATTTGCCTCGGGGTAATCATTTTTCCGGCATAATCACCAAAATCAGAAAAACCACCGCTAACCCGCAAGACGCAACCACAGCTCTCTAACAAAACAGAAAATGCGCCGGAGCGGCGCATTTTGCAGAAATGGTGGAGCTGTCGGGGTACTGCCCCCCGAGTCCGCAAAGCCGGACCGATGCGTTCTCCAGGCTCAGCTTTGATTTTGTCTTAGCCGCTCGATCGCCCCAAAGCTGGGCTATCGTGCGTCGCAGATGCGGTCAATCTCGTTTGCGCGTCACATCATCCGTGCGAACCAGCCCGAATTTTTGACCGGAAGGCGAAGTGGTTCGGGCCGACCCCTCGCGTCCGGTGGTTACCTTATTTAGGCAGCCAGTGCGTAGTTGTTGTTGGCAGTTATTGCCGTTGCGATCGTTTTAGGAGAGCTCGCAACTCCGCCTGCTGACATCGACCGCGGATCCTCACGTCGAACCTACTTCAGCCCCGCGACCATCGACACTCAGTATAACCGATCCGGCAAGCGAGGGGTTACGAGCCCCCCGCCGCCTTCCCCGAGGTGCTCCGCTCCATCAGGGTGCTGACTAGCATCATGACGATCGTGCCGTAGAGATAGGCCAGCCAGTGGTTGAAATCGCCGCTCGAGCGGAAATCGGGCGTGAAGTGCGCCGCGATCGCAAAGAGCAGGTAGTTGACCACGAACGAGAAGAGCCCGTGGGTGAGCCAGGTGATCGGTGCGGAGATCAGTCGCAGAATCGGCCCCAGCAGCATGTTGACGATGCCGAAGACTATCGCCGCGATCAAGGCGGTCCCAATCCCGGCATTGTGGTTGAAGCCCGGTACGAACTTCAAGATGAGATACAACGCGATGGCGTTGACGATAAATCGGAGGATCATGGCTGCGACGTTCCTCGCACCACGGTGGGCTCCTATCCCGGCGAGCGCTCGGCGAGGTGCGCCCGGACCGCCGCGGCGAGCGTCGGGGTCATCCCCTTCACCGCTGCGACCGCGTCGAGATCGGCCCGCCGGATCGCCGCGACCGAGCCGAAGGCCGCGAGCAGACGCTTCCGCCGCACCGGCCCGAGCCCAGGCACCTCGTCGAGCGCCGAACGGATCATCGCCTTATCGCGCTTTTGGCGGTGGAAGGTGATGGCGAAGCGGTGCGCTTCGTCGCGGACCCGGATCACCAGGTGCAGCGCCGGCGAGCCCGGCGGCAGTACGATCGGCTCGCTGCGCTCGGGCAGATAGAGCCACTCGTGCTCTTTGGCGAGCCCCGCCACCGGAATCCCGGCGAGCCCGAGTTCGTCGAGCACCTCCACCGCGACGCCGAGCTGCCCTTTTCCGCCGTCGATCAATAGCAGGTCCGGGCGCGCCGAAAAACGCTCCCGTTTCGTGCGATCGACGCCGAGAGCGTCCTCTTCCTCTCGCTGCGCGAGATAGCGCAGCCGCCTGCGCAGCACCTCGCGCATCATCTCAAAATCGTTCGGCCCGTGTTTGTATTGAATCGCGAATTTGCGATAGGCGGCCTTTTTCGCGCGCCCTTCCACAAAGACGACCATCGAGGCGACCGGGTTGGTGCCCTGAACGTTCGAAATATCGTAGCACTCGATGCGGCGCGGTAGATCGGGGAGTTCGAGCGCCTGCGCGAGTTCGTCGAGCGCGCGCGCCTGAGCGCTCTCTTGCACTTCTTGGTGGGCGAGAAACGCTTTGAGGTGTTGCTCGGCGTTGCGCGCGACCAAGCGCAGGTAATCGGCGCGTTCCCCGCGCTGCGGCACCAAGATACGCACGCGCTGTCCTTTGACTCCGCTCAACCATCGTTCGATCTCGTCGCGATCCTCGGGCATCGCTTCGAGCAGCAATTCCTTCGGCACCACCGATGCGGCGTACGGACGCGCGCGCGCGCTCGCGGGGGCCGGTGCCGCATTGTCGCGCGCGGCGCGCCCCTCGGCGATCGTCGAGAAGGTTCGGCGCTCTTCTCCCGCCGCCCGCGAACTGTAAAATTGCGTCAGGAACTCCGAAAAAATTTCCTGCGGTTCGCGCGCCGCGACGCCGTCGAGAATCACGTGCTCCTGGCCCACGAGCTTTCCGCCCCGCACGACGAAGACTTCCATGCAGGCCTGCCCCTGCGCGCGCGCGCAGGCGATGAGATCCATATCGATGCGCGAGCGCCACACCACGCGCTGCCGTTCGGTGACCCGACGTACCGCGATGATGCGGTCGCGCATCGACGCGGCCGCTTCGAAGCGCATTTCGTTCGCCGCCGCCTCCATCTCCGCGTTGAGCCGTGCGAGCAGCGCTTCGTGCTTGCCTTCGAGGAAGAGCACCACGTCGTCGACGACGGCATCGTACTCTTCGCGGCTCTGATACCCGACGCAAGGCGCCATGCACCGTTTGATGTGATATTGCAAGCACGGGCGCGCGCGCTTGCCGTCGATCGGTTCGCGACAGGTACGCAAGGGAAAGACCATGCGTACCAATTCGATGAGTTCGCGGAGATCGCGGGCGTTGGTAAAGGGCCCGAAATACCGCGCTCCATCGGGGGCGAGCGTCCGGGTAAAATGCACGCGCGCGAACGGTTCGTTCGTTACCTTGAGATAGGGATAGCGCTTGTCGTCGCGCATCCGCACGTTGAAAGGCGGCTGGTACCGCTTGATGAGGTTCGCTTCGAGAATCAGCGCTTCGATCTCGTTGCCGACGACGGTCGTCTCGATGTCGACGACGCGAGCGACCATCGCGGCGATGCGCGGATGGTGTTGCGCGCTCCCTTGGAAATACGAACGCACGCGGTTGCGTAACGAGATCGCCTTCCCGATATAGAGCACCTCGCCGCCGGCAGCGAGCATCTGATAGACGCCCGGCGCGTCGGGGAGTTGGGCGAGGGTAAGTTCGAGCGGCGCGGCGGCCATCGACTGCTAGAACCTTATGCGGCGCGTTTTCGTCGCAGCAGTGCGACCCCCGCCGCCGCGACGATCGCCGCCGCGGCGATGATAAAGAGCAGGCGCGCGTAGTGATGGAAGAGCGGCAGAATCTGGTCGAGGTGATGCCCGAGGGCGTTCCCCAG
>JAJXXM010000375.1 GCA_021781095.1 bacterium | reverse complement strand
CGACGATCTCTTCGAACGCAGCGAGCGTTTTTTAGATCGCGGCCCCTTCGCGGGGATCGAAGATGCGCGTCGCTTTAACACGAAGGTCGTCGGCGTCTCGTTCGAGGGGCGCCAGGATAGTATCGTCGGGCTGCGCGAGGGCGTCGAACTCGAACTGCAAAGGCAGCCGGAGAACCCCTACGATTCCAACGCGATCGCGGTGCGCTTCGGGGCGCTACCGCTGGGTTTTCTGCGACGCGAGATCGCCGCGCGAATCGCTCCGAATATCGATAACGGCACGCGCTATCGTGCCTCGATCTCCGCACTCACCGGCGGCGGGCGCGCCGCCGACGGGAGCGAGCGCAATCGTGGCATCAACATCATCGTCGAGATCGACGATGCGGCGGAGCGCCGCCGGCGAAGCAGCGCGGGCGCCGCGGCGCGCGAGGGTTGGGACGGGAATCTCGACCGCATCCGCGCCGCGTTGATCGGCGAGCACCGCCCGCACGAGACGCAAACGCTGATTATCGAGCGTGTGCTGGCCGGTAAGCGGGTGCTCGGCATCATGGGAACCGGGCGCGGAAAATCGTACTGCTTCGCCTATACGGCGAGCGTCGAAGCGCTCGCGCGCGGAAGAAAGAGCGTCGTACTCTATCCGCTGCGCGCGCTCTGCAACGATCAGTTCGAGGGGTTCTCGCGGAAGCTCGCACCGTTGGGGATGCGCCTCTTTCGCGGGAACGGTGCGATTCCCACGAACGAGCGCGAGGATCTCTTCGCCGCGCTCGAGAGCGGCCGGTGGGATATGATTCTCGCGACGCCGGAGTTCGTTCGCTATCATGCGGCGCGCTTCACCGGTGCGAGCCGGATCGATCTGCTCGTCGTGGACGAAACCCATCACGTCGGCAAAGCGCGTCGCCGCTCGGGCTACCGCGATATCGCGCAAACGCTCGCCGCCGTCGGCGACCCGCAGGTGCTCGCACTGAGCGCGACGGTCGATGACGAGAGCTTTCGCGAAATACGCGAATCGCTGCGGATCGAGGAATGGGCGATCGATCCGACGATCCGAACGAATCTTCACGTCGTCGATGCACGCGGCGTAACCGATAAACACGCATACGTCGCGGCGCTCTTCGGCGACGGTGCGCGCGGTATCGTCTACTGCAACTCGCGCAAGGAGGCTGCCGAGGTTGCAAAGCGCCTGAAGGAGAGCTGTCGCGACCGCGTCGCGTTCTACCACGCCGGAGTTCCCACCGAACTCCGCTATGCCGTCGAGAATGCGTTTCGCAACGGCGGTATCGACGTCGTCGTCGCGACGACGGCGTTCGGTGAAGGGATCGATCTTCCCGACGTGCGCGAAGTCGTGCTCTACCATCTCAATTTCAACTTTACCGAATTCAATCAGCAGGCCGGCCGCGCCGGGCGCGACGGCGCCGACGCGCGCATCCACCTGCTCTTCGGCCCGGGTGACTGCCGCCTCAACGAGTTTTTATTGAAACTCGACGCCCCGCCGCTGCCGATGCTGCGCGAGATCTATCGCGGCCTGAAGCATCTATCGCGCAATGGAACGCTCCGCGGAGGTAGCCGCGAGATCGCCGATACGCTGGACCTCGACGAATGTCGCGACCGGCATATCGAGAGCGCGTTGCGCATCTTCGAGGACGAACGTCTCGTCGAACTCGGTCGCGATGACGAAGGGTCGTATATACGTTTGTTGCCGCCACCGGAGCACGTCGATCTCGCCGCCAACGAACGCTTCGCCGAAGGCGAGGCCGAGCGCGAGGCGTTCGCCGAGTTCGCGGATTTCGTACTCGCTGCCGAGGCGAGCGCGCTCGAGCGGCTCATCGATCGGCCGCTCTACCCCGAACGCGTCCCGCTGCGAAATATCGGTCGCGATTAATCCGCCGCGAGGCGGTCCATGCTCTCGGGTGCGCTGACGCCGAGGACGCGCAGCGCGTTTGCAAGCACGTGCGCCGTGGCCGATGCGAGCGCAAGCCGTGCCAGGCGTTCTTCGCGATCCTCCGAGAGAATGCGGCATTCGCCGTAAAAGGCGTGGAAATCGGCGGCGATATCGCGGGCATAGCGCGCGAGGCGGTGCGGACTTAACGAGGCGACGACCGACTGCAGAACCTGCGGATAATCCTCGATGCGATGCATCAACGCGATCTCGCTCCGATGGGAAAGCGCCGCGAGGTACTCGCCGCGGCGAGCGAGTGCGAGCTCCGCCGGATCGGCGTTGCGTAGCACCGAGGCGATGCGTGCGTGCCCGTATTGGACGTAATAGACCGGGTTCTCGGCGCTCTGTTCGGTCGCAAGTTTGAGATCGAAGGCCAGCGGCGTGTCGGTGGCGAGCATCGCGAAGAAGAAGCGCGCCGCATCGACGCCGACCTCGTCGAGAATCGTATCGAGCGTAATGATATCGCCGGCGCGTTTACTCATGGAGACCTGCTCGCCGCCGCGCAGGAGCGTGACCTGCTGTGCGATGGCGACATCGAGCCGCCCTTCGTATCCGAACGCCGTCGCGATGCCGCGCAGGCGCTCGATGTAGCCGTGGTGGTCGGGGCCGAGGAGATCGATCACGCGGTCGGCGCGCTTGAGCTTTTCGTAGTGGTATGCGACGTCGGCGCAATAGTACGTCGGTTTGCCGTCGCTCTTCACGAGGACGCGGTCTTTATCGTCGCCGAATTGGGTGGCGCGAAAGTAGAGCGCGCCGTCGTTTTCGTAGGTGAGCCCGAGTTCGC
>JAJXXM010000279.1 GCA_021781095.1 bacterium | reverse complement strand
TTGCCGAAGCCGATCGCGCCGTTTTTCTCGCCACCGGTGCTGAACCGATCGCCGGTTCGACGCGCCTGATTGCGGGAACGGCGCAGAAGATCGCGCTGAATGCGCTCTCGACGGCGGTGATGGTGGCGTTGGGAACGACCTACGAAAATATGATGGTCGATATCGTCGTCACGAATGAGAAGTTACGCGACCGCGCCGAACGGATCGTTATGCGCGCGGTTCCCTGTCGGCGCGAACGCGCCCGTGCGCTCCTCGACGATGCGGCGGGAGCGGTGAAAGCCGCGATTGCGATGGCGTGGCTCGATACCGACCTCCGCGCTGCACGAGAAGCGCTCGCGCGCAACGGCGGGCGGCTGCGCGGATTGCGGTGAACGGCGTGTACCGTCGCCTCATCGCGACACTGACGTTCGTCGTCGCCTGTCTTGGTATCGCGCAGGCAGCGAACGCTCCGGTCCTCTTCGTTCCGCTCGACGATCGCCCGGTGACGCGACAACTGCCCGCGATGCTCGGTGCGATATCCGGCGTTCCCGTCCTCGAACCGCCACGCCCGTTGCTGGGAAATTATCTGCGCGCGGGCGATCCCGCAGCGATCGGGCGCTGGCTCGATCGGCAGAGCGCCGAGCTGCGGTTCGGAAGCGCGGTGATCTCGACCGATATGCTCGCCTATGGAGGGTTGGTCGCCTCGCGCATTCCCGGCCCCGATTATGCGACCGCCTATCTGCGCCTCGCCGCGCTGCGCCGCTTACACCAGCGCGTTCCGCACGCATGGATCGCAGCATTTGCAACCGTAGTACGGCTAGCGCCGACCGGCGTGCCGCCGATCGGTGATGCGGCGCATTTTTTCGCCGCCTACCCGATCTGGACGTACATTCAGCGCTACGCCGATCTTCCCGATCCGCTTCCCGCGCGCGATGCCGCCTATGCGGCGCACCTGCGCGCGCTCGCCGGGCTCGCGCTCGATGAGTATCTCGCGGTGCGCGCGCGCAATCTTGCGATCGATCGTTCGCTCTTGCTTGCGACCGCCGCCGGCGCGATCGATCGACTCGTCATCGGACAGGACGACGCGGGTCTCGTCGGCCTGCACGTTCCGGAGATCGCCCAACTGCAAACGATGGAGCGCAACGATCTCACACCGCAGCAATCCTCGATCGAACCGGGTGCCGATGAGTTGGGAATGGTACTCGTCGCGCACGCAATGGCGCGCGAAGCGCGATGGCATCCGCGCATCGAGGTGCGCTATTCGATGCCCTCGGGCGCGTTGGTGCAGGATCCGCTGGAGTTCGAACCGATCGGCGCGACGATTGCCTCGCTCGTGCGTCTCGTCGGCGGCCGTGAAGTGACGCGGCGCCCCGATATCGTGCTCGCGGTGCGCACCCCGCACACGACGCGACTCGAAGATCGTGCGTTCCTCGCCTCGATGCGTCGCGCGCTCGCGCGCAAGCGGCGCGTGGCGTTGGTCGATCTCACCTTTCTCGACGGAAACGATCGAGCGGAACTCGCGTTCATGCAGCGATTGCTGCGCGACGGGCTCGCAGCGCGCCTCGATGCCTACGCATCCTGGAATACCGACGCGAATAGCGTTGGAACCGCGCTTGCCGAGGCGGTCGCTGCAGGGGCGGGGCGACGCTTGGGGAGCTACGATCCGCGCGCGCAGTTGACGTTTACCTTCGACCGCATTCTCGACGATGTGTACTTTCACGCATTGGTACGCCCCGAACTCGAACGGACGCTCGTAACGGAAGGCATTTTCGATCACACCTACTTGTTACCGAAGGTGGCAGCGCAGACGCAACGCCTCGCGCGCGCAGCGCTCTGGCAATACGCGCCGGGGCTGCTCGCCGCGCTCGCGCCGCGCGACCATATCGCCGCGCTGCGCATTACGTTACCGTGGGATCGGACCTTCGAGTGCGAGATCGAACCGGCGCTCGCACCCGATATTCAGCGCGTCGCTACGCGCTCCGCGCGATCTCTTCGTCGGTGAGGTAGCAGCCGGGGTCGGAGCCCCACATATCGCCGGTCATGCCGAGCGAACGGGCGCGGAAGCCGCCGCCGCAGAGATCGAAGAAGTTGCATTTCGCGCAACGTCCGCTAATCTGCGCCGAGCGGTCGCGCAATTCGGCGAGTGTCGCGATGCTGTCGTCTTCCCAAATCTCGCTGAATTTACGTTCGCGTACGTTTCCGAGCGTGATCTGCTGCATGAATTGGTCGGGGTGCACGTTGCCGTAGAAATCGATATTTCCGATGCCGCGCCCGGTCGAGTGGCTCGCGCCGCCGTTCCAGAGCAGCATCTCGCGTGCTTTCGCCGCGCGCTGCGGCGATGCCGCGGCGAGCGTGAGATAGGCAAACGGCGCATCGGCGTGATTGTCAACGGTGAGAATCTCGCGCGGATCGCCGCGCTGCGCAAGGTCGAGCGTCCGCTCGAAGATCCGACTCACCGCACCGCGCGCCGCATCGAGATCGAGCGTGGTCGCCGCGCGACCGCGTCCGGCGGGAACGAGGTGATAGAAACACGCGCGTTCGATTCCTTCGCGCTCGATGAAGTCGAAGATTTCGTCGAGGTCGGCGATCGTCTGCGGAGTGAGCGTAAGGCGGAGGCCGACTTTTTGTCCGACGCTCTTGAGTTCGCGAATCGCTTGATGCGCGCGTTCGAATGCCCCCGGGCGTCCGCGGAAGAGATCGTTGGTCGCACCGATGCCGTCGAAGGAGATGCCGACGTAGGTGAAG
>JAJXXM010000013.1 GCA_021781095.1 bacterium | reverse complement strand
TCCGATCTCTGCGGTGCCGCGTCGTCGCCGAGCGTCGAAGCAATCGCCGCCGAAGTCGGCGCGCTCGTCGCGTTGCTGCGATTGCCGCGATACGACGGGGAGGAGGCCGCGTTGCGAATCGAGGGTGCGCTGACGCCGGTGCATGTCGCCGCCTTGGTCGCCGCCGGGGAACGACGCACCGTCGTCGTGCGCGATGCAACGCGCGTGACATTACGTGGGCGTGCTTTTCTCGGTGCTCTCGATCGGTTGCGCATCTGCGTCGAGCGCCCGCTCCGCCCGGTCGCCGTCACGATTAATTCCGTCGGTCGCAGGGGAAGCGTGGAACCCACGGCGCTGCTGCAAGCGGTGCATGAAGCGGTGGCCTTGCCGACCTTCGATCTCTTTGCGGCGAGTGCGGCGTGAGCGCTGTTGAATTTATCGATCGCGCGAGCGCGATGGCGATCGGCGAGGATTGGCTCGTCTCCGCGATCGAACCGCGGAGCGCCTACGGCACGCGCGCGCATGCGTATCGCCGTCGTTACCGTTCCGGCGAAGAGCGCGCGGCGGGCGCGAGCGCAACCCGCATCGCACGAGTTGCCGAACGTCTCGACCTCGAACTGATGGAGCGGGCGTTGGCCGTGCTCGCACGTCTGCCCGATGTTTCGGCTCCGCTCGCCCGCATCGCCGTCGGGGATTCGCTCGACGACGCGGAGGCGTTGGCGTTCTTGCGCTTCGCCGACGGAGCGCTCGCGTTGCAGCGTTCGCTTGGGAATTGCGACGAGTTGCCGAATTGCGCCGGAGCAGCCGTCGAAGCGCTGCGCGGGATTTTCGAACGCGGACGCGTCGGAAGCGATGCGTTCTACCTGCATGATTCCTTCGATGATGAGTTGCGCTTCGCGCGCGAACGTTTTGAAGAGGCGCGCGCTCGCTTCGAGGGCGCGCGGGGACGCCTCGAACGCAACGTTGCCGAGTTACTCGGGCGTAGCGCGCGCTTCGATGAGGAATTTATCGTGCTGCGCGAAGATCTCGCGGGGGTACTCCCAAGCGGCGTGCGCGTCGTTCGTGAGGCCCCGACCTACCTGCTCTGCGAGATCGATCTCGACGAGGAGAGCCGCGCGCAACTCGAGCGGCGCGAAGAGGCCGCGCGCAACGTTGCACTCGCTGAGGAGCGCGTACGCGCCGCGCTTGCCCGCGCCGTTCTTGCGTTGGGCGACGGGCTTGCGCGCGCGACCGCCGCAATCGGTGAGATCGATATCGTTCTCGCGGCCGCGTCGTGGACGCGGCGCTTCGCCTGTCGCCCCGCAGAGCTCGATGACGTGGGTGAGATTCAGATCGTTGAAGGGCGCTGGCTTCCGCTGCAAGAGCGATTGGAGAGCACGGGCGGGGCGTTCGTTCCATCGAGCATTTCGTGGAGCGGTGCGGCGATCGTCACCGGACCGAACATGGGCGGAAAATCGGTTGCCTTGCGCACCGTCGGATTGATCGCGCTTTGCGCATCGCTCGGTCTGCCGGTGCCCGCGCAGAGCGCCAGGCTCGCGCTGCCGCCGATCGTTCGTTGGCTCGGCATCGGTCCCGACGACGAGACGCGCGGTGCGTTGCTCTCTTCGTTTGCCGAAGAGGCGGTTCGCTTGCGCGATGCATTCGGCGCCCTCGCACCGCGCAGTCTCTTGCTTGTCGATGAGTTTGCGCGGACAACGACGCCGCGTGAAGGTTTCGCGATCTTGGTCGCGGCGCTGCAGAGCGCGCGCGAACGCGGTGCAAATATGATCGCGGCGACGCATCTTGCCGGAGTTGCCGCCGCCGCAGGCGCGCGCCACTTTGCCGTGCGTGGACTGCGCGGAATCCCCAAGCCGAAGCCCGGAGCCGATATCGATCGGTTGCTCGCAGCGCTCGCCGACTGCATGGATTATCGCATCGAAGAACTCTCGGAGGATCGGCGCGAGAGCTCCGACGCCCTCGCGCTGGCAAGCTTGCTCGGCGTCGACGAAGGAATCATTCTGCGTGCGAGAGCGATTTTGAAAACCATCGCGGAGTAGCGTAGGCGGGGCGCGTCGAAAGGCGCGCGCATGCAGCCGCTGATCCTTACGTGCGCCCCCGTCGGTGCCGAACTCTCTCCCGAACAGACGCCGTACCTTGCGGTGACGCCGCAACAACTCGGCGAGGTGGCAGCCGAAGTCGCAGCGGCCGGTGCCTCGATCGTTCACGTCCATTGCCGGAACGACGACGGTAGCAACACGCACGATGTCGGGCGTTTCCGTGCCGCCTACGAAGCGATTCGCGCGAAGAGCGATTTGATCGTTCAATTTTCAACCGGCGGGGCGATCGGGATGACGCCGCAGGAGCGCGCCGCAGTGCTGCAGTTGCGCCCGGAGATGGCGACGCTCACCTGCGGAAGCGTGAATTTCGGCGACGAGATCTTCGAAAATAGTTTTCCGATCATGCGCGCCATCGCCGGTGCGATGAAGGAGTACGGCGTGCGCCCCGAACTCGAGATCTTCGATAAAGGGCACCTCTCCAATGCGCGTCGCCTCGCCGCCGAAGGAGTGCTGACGTTGCCGCAGCACGTCGATTTCGTGCTCGGCGTTCCCGGAGCGCTCGAAGCGAGCGTCGCGAATCTCTGCGATTTGGTCGCCGATCTTCCCGCAGGGTGCACCTGGTCGGTCGCCGGTATCGGTCGCCATCAGTTACCGTTGGCGATCGCTGCCATCGCGATGGGCGGGCACGTTCGGGTCGGGCTGGAGGATAAT
>JAJXXM010000335.1 GCA_021781095.1 bacterium | reverse complement strand
GGTGCGCGTTGGGAGAAGCGCGAGCGCTCGCAGCCCCCGAGCCGCGACGACGAGCGGAAAGCAGACGTAGCCGCCGGTCGCGACGATCATCTCGGGACGCTCGCGCAGTAACACGCCGAGCGATTGCAGTACGCCCCACCCGTTGGCGATGCTCGTTCCGAGCAGCGCGAAAACGTTGTCGCGGCGCAGCGGTCGCGCGGTAACGCGATGGAGCGGATAGCCCGCTTGCGGAACCAGACGCGCTTCAAGTCGATCGGCGGTGCCGACGAAAGAGATTCGCGTAGCAGCTCCGTCGCGTTCTCGCAGCGCATCGGCAATCGCGATCGCCGGATAGACATGTCCGCCCGTGCCTCCTCCGGCGAAGAGGATGCGCATGCGCTAACTTCCTATGCGGCGACGGCGCCCGACGTTGGCGATCAATGCGACTGCGACGAGATCGACGACTAATGCACTGCCGCCGAAGGAGATGAACGGCAACGGAACGCCGGTCACCGGCCACGACGATGTGACCACGCCGATATTGATGAAGGCTTGCACGACGATGAGCGCGGTGCAGCCCAGGGCGAGAAAGTACCCGAAGCGATCTTCGGCGCGCATCGCGATCTTCACCGCTCGCGTGGCAAAGACGATAAAGAGCGCCACGACCGTGAGCGTGCCGATCAATCCCAGTTCTTCACCGACGATCGAGAAAATAAAGTCGGTGTATTGCTCCGGGAGATAGAAATATTTTTCACGCGAGGCGCCTAGGCCGACACCCCACCAGCCGCCCGAGCCCAACGCGTAGAGCGACTGCACGATGTGGAAGCCGTAATTCAGCGGGTCTTTCCAGGGGTTTAAAAACGCGAGAATGCGTTCGCGTTGATACGAGTGCGCGAAGATCGAATAGGCGATGGCGGGAATGGTAAAGGCAAGCCCACCTAACAAATGCGGGATCCGCGCTCCGGCGACGAAGAGCATCACGATACCGATGGCAACGATGATGCTTGCCGTGCCCATATCGGGTTCTCGTTGAATGAGCAGTGCGACCACGAAGGTCACAATGAGCATCGGCACCGTACCGTGTACGAATGAGAGGATGCGTTCGCCCATATCCGCGAGCCGCACCGCGAGGAAGAGTACCAACGTCAGCTTGGCAAATTCCGATGGTTGAATACTCAGCGAAGAGAACCCCAACCAACGGCGCGAGCCGTTCACGCTTGCGCCGAGATGCGGCACGAGTACCGCAAGAAGCGCGAGCGTCGTTACGATAAACAGGATCGGAGCGTATCGACGCAATTGCGTATAATCGATCCGAAAAGCGATCCACGCGGCAACCAAGCCCAAGCCCAGCCACATTAACTGACGTTTGAAAAAATATGCGACGTCGTGATGGACGGCATACGCCGTCGTGCTCGATGCCGAGAAGACCATCACCATGCCGATAGCAACCAGACACGCGACGCTGATAAATAAAATCGCATCCGGCGGAGCGCTTTCAAAGGCACGGGGAACGCGGCGTTCCGGTTTTCGCGAGAGGCGCGGCGGCGATGCTACGCGCGCGGCGTTACGCACGGCTGCCTCCTTCGAGCGCGCGAACCGCGGTTGCAAATTCCTCGCCGCGATGTTCGGCGGAGCGGAACATATCGAAAGAGGCGCAGGCCGGCGATAGCAGGACGACATCGCCTTCGTGGGCGAGTTCGCTCGCGCGCACCACCGCTTCGGCCATCGTCGAAGGGCGCTCGCTCGGAACGCGCCCCGCAAGCGCACTCCGAAGTTCCTCTGCCGCTTCACCGATCGTCAACACCGCGCGCGCGTGCTTCGCCAACGCATCGCCGAGAGCGCTGAACTCCGTCCCCTTGGCGCGGCCGCCGACGATTGCGACGATCGGTTGCGAGAAGCTCTCCAGCGCTGCAATCGTCGCTTCCGGATTGGTCGCCTTCGAATCATCGACATAGCGAACCCCACCGATCTCCGCGACGAGTTGCAAGCGGTGGGCCATGCCGGTGAAACTGCGCAACGCGGCGGGGAAGTGCTGCGGATCGACCCCGAATGCAAGCGCAGCGCCGAGCGCAGCCATCGTATTAGCGAGATTGTGGCGTCCCAGCAACGGCACGTCGCTGAATTTTGCGAGATCCTTACCCGCCCGTGTATCGACGATCTTGTCGTCGATTGCAGCGATGCGCGCCGCCGGATCGACGAGGGAATAGTCGATCACCGAGATTTTTGCCGCGCTATTTCGCGCGAAGCACCAGACGCGGTCGTCGTCGCGATTGGCAACCAAGGTGTCTTCGGATTGCGAGTTCTCAACGATCCGATATTTTGCCGACGCATATTCGTCCATCGATCCGTAGCGGTCGAGGTGGTCGGCCGAAATATTCAGCAACACGGCGACGCGAGCCCGGAAACGACTGATGCTTTCGAGTTGGAACGAGGAGAGCTCGGCAACGATTGCATCGAGACCCTCCGGAAGAACTTCGCGGATCAGGGGATCGCCGATATTCCCCCCAAGCGCCGTCTTTTTTCCCGCCGCGCGCAAGAGGTGGGCGAGCAAGGCGCTGGTCGTCGATTTCCCCTTCGTTCCGGTGACGGCGAGAATCGGTGCAGTTGCGAAGCGCCAGGCAATCTCGGCCTCGCCGATCACCGTGCAGCCCATTGCCCACGCGATCGAGACCGGCCGCGCGCTCGGCGGGATTCCCGGCGAGAGTACGGCGACCTCGCTACCGAGCAATGCTTTCTGCAACTTGTCGGT
>JAJXXM010000180.1 GCA_021781095.1 bacterium | reverse complement strand
TGCATGCCCGGGCTGCGCGACGACGTAGCCGGGGATCGTCGGCGTGCCGGTCCCGAACCGATACATCGAGCGTGCGTGCTCGATCGGCGCCGCTTCGAAGGCAAACGGACGTTCGTGCGCCATCCAGCCGGTCACCGCCGGGCGCAAGCGCTCCACCAGTGCGGGACGTACGTAAAGCCACCCGCAGCCCGGCCCGCCACAGAGCCATTTGTGGCTGCCGCCGGTAACGATATCGAGCCCGAGTGCGCTGACGTCGTAGGGAACGACGCCGGTCGTTTGGTAGGCGTCGACGCAGAGCAGGGCGCCGACCTCGGTGCAGCGCCGCTGAATCGCCGCAATATCGGCGAGCGCTCCCGAGACGTAATAGGCGTGCGAGATCACTGCGAGCGCGGTGCGTTCGGTGATCGCCGCGCAGATGCGTTCGGTGGGGATGGTGCGCCCGTCGTCGGATGGTACGATTCGCGTCCGCGCACCGTAGCGCTCCCACTCTTTCCAAACGTACGTCAGCGATGGAAACTGGAGCGCTTCGTAGAGCACTTCGTTGCGTTCGCCGCGGAAATCGATCGACGTGGCGATCGCCGCTTGCAGCACCGAGACGTTAGGGCCGAGGAACGTGCTTCCGGGCGGAGCGCCGATCAAGCGGCCGATTCCGTCAGCGATCTCGCCGATTCGCGGTAACCAGCGGTTCCAGGCTTCGGGGCCGTCGGCGATCCATTCGTCGACGTAGGCGACGAGCGCGTCGCGCGCCGCCGCGGGCGCGGCGCCCATCGAATGGCTCACGAGATAGGTCGAACGTTCGAGCGTCGGAAAGCGGTCGCGCAATAGCGGAGCCGCGGAGCTTTCAACCATAGTTCTCACTTCCTAAATAGGTGCGAACCTCCCAGAGCTCGGGAAAGATGCGCTTTTCTAACGTCGTTTGCAGATACCCCACGCCCGACGAGCCCCCCGTCCCGCGCTTATGGCCGATCATACGCTCCACCATGCGCACGTGGCGCCCCCGCCAGAGCAAGAGGCGTTCGTCGAACTCGATACAGTCCTCGAGCAGCAGGTAGAGCGCCGCATGGGTCCGCTCGTCGTTATAAATCTTCCGATACGAAGCGATCGTTTCGTCATGCGTCGCGCACGAAAAACCGGCGCGCGCGAAAAACGCCGCCAAATGCTCGGGCAGGGAGGGAGCGTGCATGCGCGCCATCAGCCGTTCGCGCTGGAGATCGGTCAACACCAGGTGGCCGAAGAGCCGTTCGTCGCGCAAGCCGCAGAGAAATTCGAGTTCGCGAAACTGCTGCGATTGGAATCCGCTCGCCGGATTGAGGTGATCGCGGAAGCGATTGAATTCTTGCGGGGTCATCGTTTCGAGAATATCGACCTGTTCCTCGAGGACGCGCTGAATCGCATGGACGCGGCGAAAGATTTTCCCCATGCGAACGAGATCGTCGGCGTCGCAGGCGACGACGAATGCATCGAGTTCGTGCAAGAGTTGCTTGAACCAGAGTTCGTAGACTTGGTGGATGACGATAAAGAGCAACTCGTCGTGGTGAGCCGGCTCAGAGAGCGGCTTCTGGAGCGCGAGCAATTCCTCGACCTTGAGGTACGAGCCGTAGGTTAAGCGTTCGCTCATCGGTGCGCGGCGAGCCCGAGCCGCTCGTATTCGGCGTCGATACTTCCGGCGAGGACGTGGAACGCCATCCGATAGTCGGCGGCGAGCGAACGAATCGGCGCGCGAAACGTCTCGGGCTTATTGCGCTCGATGAATGCATGCGAGAGCCACGCGGGGCCGTACCCGGCAACGACGCCGGCGAGGGCGAGCCACGGATCGCGCCGGAGGACTGCCGTTGCCAGCAAGGTCGTCGCCGCGATCGTGCCGACGGTGTGAATTGCGCGGGTGCGCGGGTCGCTATGGGCCGCCAGGTAGCGAGGCCAGAATGCGTCGTCGTTCATGGGCTCCGTTTTACGGGGGTTGAACGCCTTTCCCTCGAAAAGTGCGATTCATGCGTCGTCTTTTCGCCGTCCTTGCGTGTTCGTTTCTCGCCGCCTGCGGAACTGGGGGGCATGCCTCGGGGCCGTCGGCGAGCGCCTCGGCGTCGCCCGGAAGCGCCGCCTCCGGTGCTCCCGCGAAGCCGTTGCACAACCCGTTGCCGATCGCCTTTCCCCCGGAAGCAACGTTGCTCGATGTCTCGCCCTGGTCTCAAGATTTCAAAAGCGTACCCCCAAGCTTAACGGGAATTATCGAAGCGCCGGGGCGGTACGCGGGGCATCAGGTTATCGCCTCGAGTAGCGCGAGTTTCGCGAGTACCGATGCGTGGTTGCGAGGGCTCGCGCAGCACCTACCGCCCGGATACCACGAACTTTCGAAGCGCCGCTTCTCGATGCATATGCGCGACCTCGGGCTCGATGCCGCCGCCTTTTCGGGCGGTGGCTCGAACGGGATTTTGGTCGTCGCGATCGACGTTCGCCATTTTCGCAGCAAACTCGGGCTCGTGCTCGGCCTCTTAAAAGACTACGCGTCGATTCCATCGTTCATGCGCGCGCCGCTCGATAAAAAAATCGAGGCGCAGACCGGCCTCTCGCCCTCCGAACTCCTCGATCCGAGGACGCCGATCGGCAGTGCGGTTGCCGCGCTGCATATGGTCGCGCACGACGCGACCGGGCGCACCGCAATCGTGATGCTCGACGCCGGTAAGGCGGCGAAATAATGCGCGTTCGCGGATTTCCTTCGGCGGCACTCGCGGCC
>JAJXXM010000452.1 GCA_021781095.1 bacterium | reverse complement strand
CGGACTCGGCGAGGAGCTTATGCGGCAGACCTTTCGTTTTAGCGACCCTTTGGGTGAGGAACTTGCACTGCGGACGGAGATGACGACGCCGATCGCGCGCGTCGTTTCGACGAGACTCCGCAATGCGAGTCTCCCGATTCGGTTATCGTATATTGCGCCTGCGTATCGCTACGAAGAACCGCAACTCGGGCGAATGCGCGAATTTACGCAGGCTGGGGCCGAATTGATCGGCGCGGCGGGGGCCGACGCCGACGCGGAGGCACTCTTTATGGCGATCGAGAGTCTCGATGCCGTCGGGCTTCCGGATGCGCATTTCGATATCAACGACTCGGCGATCGTCGATGGCGCACTCGTTGCGCTCGGGCTACCTGCGCCGACCGCTCGCCTCTGGAAAGAGGCGATTTCGGTGCGCAATCTCGTCGCGCTCGACGAGTTGGCGCGCAGCGCTGAGGTCGACTTCGAGCGCTACGCGTTGCTCCGTCGCTCGATCGTTACGCGCGGAACCGACGACGTCTTGGCGATCGCGCGGGAGCTCGCGCCGAACCCGGAGGCGCAAGCGGCCATCTATCGTCTCGAACGCATTCTCGCGCGTGCCGCCGCAATCGGCTTCGGCGCGCGTGTGGCGATCGACCCGGCGCTCCTGCGGGATCTCGAATATTACACCGGATTTGTCTTCGAAGGTTTTCTCGACGACCTTGGGTTCTCGCTCTGCGGAGGCGGTCGCTACGACACGCTTTTGCCGCGCTTCGGGTACGACGTTCCCGCGGTCGGCTGGATGGTCGGTGTGGAACGGATCTTGCTCGCGTTGGAACGTCGACGTATCGACGAACGGCGGCGTCGGGAGGTTGACGTCTTCGTCGTCGGCTCCGACCGCGCAGCGATGGCCGAACGCGCGCGCGGGCAACGCGTACGCGTCGACGTGCGCGGGCTCGACCGGTCCGCCGCAATTGCATACGCTCGACATAAGGCGATTCCGCGCATACTCATCGCACGCGGTGAGGAACTCGAAGAGATTCTTCTCGATGCCGACGAAGGATCGCCGCTGTGAGCGAGTTGACGATTGCGTTGCCGAAGGGGAGCCTCTACGAACCGAGCGCAGCGGCACTTGCAGCGATCGGTATAGAAACACCGAGCGACCCCGGCCGTCGCTTGACGATGACGAGCAGCGACGGCTCCGCTGAATTGCTCTTACTGCGCCCGACCGATGTACCGGCATACGTCGAGTTCTGCGCTGCCGATTGCGGCATCGTCGGAAAAGATACGCTGTGGGAGAGCGATCGCTCGGTGAGCGAGGCGGTCGATCTGCAGTTCGGGGCGTGCCGCCTGGTTGTTGCGGCCCGCCGTTCGGACGGCTATCACGAAGGTGCGCGCTATCCGACCTTCTTACGCGTTGCCACGAAGTTCAAGCGGATGGCAACGCAATATTTTTCGGAGCGCGATATCCCCTGTGAGATTATCGCGCTGCATGGTTCGGTCGAGCTCGCTCCATTGGTCGGCCTCGCCGACGCTATCGTCGATCTGGTTGCAACGGGGAGTACGTTGCGCGAACACGATATGGTCGTCGTCGATGAGATTGCGGTGTCGACCGCACGCTTCGTTCTCAATCCGGTCGCCTATCGCAGCAAATATGCGAAGCTCTCCGCTCTCTGCGAGCGTCTACAAAGGAGCGTTGTTTCGTGAGATTCGTTCGCGCCGACGATCGCGTCGGCATGGCTGCAGTCGTTCGCCGTGGTTGGCGCCCCGACGTGGAGATCGTGGCGAGCGTCGCCGATATTCTTGCCGATGTGGAATCGCGCGGCGACCGCGCATTACTCGATTATTCGCGTCGCTTCGACGCCCCCGAGTATCGTCTGACGCACCTGCGAGTACCGATTCCGATGCCTTCGGTCGCACGATCGGCGCTGCAAGAAGATGTCGCCGCGGCGATCGAACGCGCCGCCGAGCGCATCGCCGATTTTCACCGCCGCCAGCGGAGCGAAGATATCGCTTATCGCTGCGACGACGGAACCGAGTACGCGTTTCGTCGAGAAGCGCTGGGAGCCGTGGGAATCTATGCACCGGGAGGGAGCGCGGCGCTACCCTCCTCGGTACTGATGGGGTCGATTCCGGCGAAGATTGCCGGCGTGCGGCGAACGGCGGTTTTTACGCCTCCGCAGCGCGATGGGTACGTGCATCCGGCGGTACTCTTCGCGGCGAGCCTTTGCGAAGTCGATGAGCTCTACGCCGTCGGCGGCGCGCAGGCAATCGCCGCCGCCGCATTTGGTACCTCCAGCATCGCTGCGGTCGATAAGATCGTCGGTCCGGGGAACGCGTATGTTACCGAGGCGAAGCGGCAGCTCTTCGGCATCGTCGGAATCGATGGCCTCGCCGGCCCCTCCGAGGTGTTGGTCGTCGCCGATGCCGCCGCGTCCTCGGAACTCGTCGTTGCCGAACTGCTCGCCCAGGCCGAACATGATGCGCAGGCGCGTTTGGCGATCCTGAGCGATTCTTTCGAACTCTTGGAGAGCTGCGCGCAATTGCTCGAGGCGATCGACGTGCCGCATCTTCCGCGTGGAGAGATCATCGCTGCGGCGTTGGAGCACGGCGGTTTTTTCATCGAGGCAAAATCGAAGGGTGAGATCGCGGCGACGATCGCCGCGTTCGCGCCCGAGCACTTGAGTTTACAGGTCGCCGATCCGGAATTTTATCTCACGCATCTGCGCTGCGTCGGTGCGGTCTTCGTCGGCGAATCG
>JAJXXM010000144.1 GCA_021781095.1 bacterium | reverse complement strand
AACGCCGAAGTTCGCAACATAGACCTGCGCTCGAACCGTCCGCGAAAAGGCATTTATCGCCGCCATCTCGGCGAGAAAAGCACCGACCATTTGCGGCGTCACCTCGCTTGGATACGCACTGACTCCCTCGGCGGTCACACCGTGATCGGCGGCGCCGATCAAAACCGCGCGACGTTCGTAAGTTCCCGCAAGCATCGGGTCGCGCGCGATCGCCGCGAGTTGTTCGGCGAGCGCTTCGATGCGCCCCAGACTTCCCAACGGTTTTGTCAGGTTGTCGATCCGCTCGCGTGCCGATTCGGCAGCGCGTGCATCGACCGGATCAATCGTGAAAGGACGTAGCATCGTTATGAACCTCGTTTATCGAACAGTGAGATGAGTGGAGCGGGCATCAAAATCTTCCCAGCCGACGCGCTGAAGTTCCGGCGTGTTTTCATAGGTTGCCGGGTATCCCAAACACAGGTAAGCGATGAAACGCCACCCTTCCGGTACGTCGAGCGCACGCTCGACGGTTCCAGGATCGAGAATCGAGATCCATCCCAGGCCGATGCCGCGCGCGCGCGCCGCCAACCAGAGCGTGTAGATCGCCATCACCGTCGAATAGGCGAGCGTCTCGGGCATCGTCTTCGACCCTAGGCCTTTCCCGGTCTCGGTCTCGTTATCGCTAAATACCGCCAGGTGCACGGGCGCATCGCGAAAGCCCGCCAGCTTCAAACGCGCGTAGAGCGCAGCGCGCTCGCCGGAATAGCTTGCAAGCGCGTCCGCGCTCGCGATTTTAAATGACGCTTCAACGGCTTCACGTCGTTGCGCTGAATCAACGCGAACGAAACGCCACGGCTGTGAATAGCCGACCGAAGGGCTAAACCGCGTCATTGCCACCAGTTCAGCGACGACTTCGTCGGGGATGGGGTCGCTCTTAAAGCTGCGCACGTCGCGACGCGCTTCGAGTAGTTCGCCGAGCTGTTGTTGGAATGTTGAGTCGAATATACCGGTTACCGTCATTTGTCCTTACTTTTCATGAGAGAGCGAGCGAAATGCTTGGATGAGGCGCTCGTTGCTACTGCGATCTTTCACGGCGACACGTACGAACGATCGATCCGCCAGGCCGTCGTAATCGCCGCAATCGCGCACGACCATTCCCCAAGACCGCACGAGCTTCTCGCAGATAAGCTCGCGTGTGCCCCACGATGCGGGGAGTTCGAGGAATACATAATTCGCTGCCGACGGCAGCACCCGCACGCCGATATCTCCGAGATGACGCGCAACTTCATCTCTCAACATCGCATTACACCGAATATTTTGTTCGTCGAAGAGGCGATCCCCGATCGCACGCGCTGCCGCTTCGATCGCCAGCGTGCTCGTCGACCACGACGGTAAGAACGCCTCGATTCGCTCGGCGAGCGGTGGAGCAGCAACGGCATAGGCGACGCGCATCGCCGGCATCGCATAGAATTTCGTCACCGAGCGAAAGACGACGAGATGCTCCATTGTCGCCGCATCGGCGAGAAGCGATTCCCCGGGAGCATAATCGATAAACGCTTCATCGAGCAGCACCGTGCAGTGCATCGCCGAGGCCGCATGGACGATATCGAGGAGCGCATCGCGCGGAGCGAGCGCTCCCGACGGATTGTGCGGGTTGGTCAGAATCAGCACGCCGGGGGAGTTGCGTTCGATCTCTGCAATCGTACGGCGCGGATCGAGGCGAAAATCTTCCCGGCTTTCGAGAGCAAACGTTTCCCAACCGTGTCCGCAGGCTTCGATGGCGCGACGATACTCGCTAAATGCGGGAATCGGCACGAGGCAACGTGTCGGGGCGATCGAACGAAGCATGGAATCGAACAACGCCCCACCCCCATTGCCGACGGCAATCGCCGCGCGTGGTACGGTGTATCGTTCGCTAATCGCACTCTTGAGCGACGACGCATCGCGATCGGGATAGGCTGCGAGCGAACGGGTTACCGCATCGCGGTCGGCGAGCAATGCGAGGACGGCCGGCGGCGGACCGAACGGATTGATGTTGGCGCTGAAATCGATGAGGTCGGCGGCATGCAGAGCATACCGCTGCGCAAGCCCTTCGAGAGCGCCGCCGTGTATCGGCGTTCGCGGTTTAGCGCAGAGCATCGCGCACCGCCAGGAGAGCGAGGATCGTCATCGCGAGCAGCGCGGCAGCGAGGCTCACGATCTGCCGAGCGCACGGCAGATCCGCTGCGCGCGGCGCGCGAAACTCCGCACCGATCGATGGAGCGTGCACGAGCAACCCGTCGTAGCTGTTGCCACCACCCAAGCGCACGCCGAGCGCGCCGGCGATCGCGGCCTCCGGCCATCCGGCGTTCGGGCTGCGATGTGCGTCGGCATCGCGTCGACATACCCGTAGACTCTGCGAAGCGTTTCCGAACGAGCAGTGCGCGGCCGCGACGATTGCAAGCGCACTCGCGCGTGCCGGAACGAAATTTGCCGCGTCATCGAGCTTGGCCGCAGAGCATCCGAAGGCGCGATAGGGAGGCTCGATATGTCCGATCATGGAGTCGAGCGTATTGACCGCCTTATATGCCAACGCGAGCGGAACCCCGCCGAGCGCAAGATAGCAGAGCGGCGCAACGATGCCGTCGCACAGGCTCTCCGCAAGCGTTTCTATGGCGGCTCGCGCGATCTCCGCTTCGTTTAATTCGTGCGTGTCGCGTCCGACGATCCGCGCGAGTTGCCGTCGTGCCAACTCGAGCTCGCCGCTCTCCAGCGC
>JAJXXM010000297.1 GCA_021781095.1 bacterium | reverse complement strand
TCCCAAGGGACAAGAAAAAATCAGCGCGTTCGCGTGGCAATTTATCGACCGACTGCTCACGAGCGGCAACGACATCTGCCTCGCGCTCAACGCCAGCGTCAACGCCTACCGACGCCTCGACCCGCATTTCGAAGCGCCGAACCAAATTAAAGCATCGGCGGTCGATCGCGGTTCGATGATCCGCATTCCGATCGGCAATGAAGGCAGCGCGCGGGTAGAGGTGCGCTCGGTCGGCCCGGACGCTAACCCGTACATGGTGCTACTCTCCGTCTTCAAAACCGGTCTCGAAGGGAACATCAGTAAACTTCGCAACCTTCGCCAAGCGGATCGCTATCTGCCCGATAATATTTACGACGCGCTCGCGTATTTCCGCGAATCGGAGTGGGTAACGAAGCTCGTCGGCGCCGAGGTTCAAGCGAAATATGCCGAGCTCAAACAGGCGAGCGCCGATCGTTGCCCGCGTCTTTTGGGAACGATCGTAAAACCGCAAGAAGTGCAGTACCACCACGAAGTGTACAATCAATATCTTTGGAATCTCTTTTAGCGGCACGTTCTAGGGAGTAAGCCCATCGCGCCGAGGCGAATCTGCAATCTATGGAACGGAACCTGCAGATTCGCCTCGCGCGCCGCCCGGCCGGCGAGCCGACCGTTGAAGATTTTCGCCTCGTCGAAGAGGCGGTGCCTACGCCGGGTGAAGGCGAGGTGCTGCTCCGCACGCAGTGGCTTTCGCTCGACCCCTATATGCGCGGGCGCATGAGCGAGGCGCGTTCCTACGCTGCGCCGGTCGCGCTCGATAGCGTCATGGTCGGCGGAACCGTCGGCAAAGTGGTCGCGTCAAAAGACCCGCGCTTCGCCGTCGGCGACCTCGCATTGGGATATGGCGGTTGGCAGCAGTGGAGCGTGGAATCGGCGGAATCGCTGCAGAAGCTCGATTCGGCGATGGCGCGCCCCAGCTATGCTTTAGGAATCCTCGGCATGCCGGGGATGACGGCCTACTGCGCGCTCAACGACATCGGCGCTCCAAAGGCCGGCGAGACGCTCGTGGTATCGGCAGCCGCAGGTGCCGTCGGTCAGGTCGCCGGGCAACTCGGCAAAATCGCCGGCTGCCGCGTCATCGGCGTCGCCGGCGGGGAAGAAAAATGTCGTTATGTGGTTGAGGAGCTCGGTTTCGATGCTTGTATCGATCGCAAGAAGGAATCGCTCGACGAAGCGCTCGCGAAGCACGCACCCGAAGGCATCGATATCTATTTCGATAACACGGCGGGCGCAATTCTCGAAGCGGTGATGAAGCGCTTGCGAATCGGTGCGCGCATTCCGCTCGTCGGGTTGATCGAACAGTACAATGCCTTGAAAATGCCGCCGGGCCCGAACCTCGCTCCGCTCTTGATTGCGCGCGCAAAAATCGAAGGCTTCCTCGTCTCCGATCACACTGCGCATACGCGCGAGTTTCTCAAGACGGTTGGTGGATTATTGCAGAGCGGGAAACTTCGCTATCGCGAAGATATCGTCGAAGGGCTTGAAGCGGCGCCGGCTGCCTTTATCGGCTTGTTGCGCGGCGCAAATCTCGGAAAGCTTTTGGTGCGAACAGCCTAATGAGCGAGGGCGAGGCGCTTTTCGACGCGCTGCTCGACATCACCGAGAGTATCCTCGGCGCCGAGCAGAGCCAAGATGCGCTCGAAGCGATCGCCAACGCGGTATCGCGCGTCTTTCGTTTTCGCTACGTCAGCATCGTCGCTGCCGACTCGCCCGATAGCGATATGAAACGGCGCATCATGCTCGGTTGGAGCGACGAAAAAAAGCAGAGCCGGCTTGGTGAAGTCGTCTCACGCTCCGCGACTCGCGAATTTCTTTCATCGGAGTTCGAAGTCTATCCGCACTGTTATTACTTTCCGGCGGAGCGTTTCGTCGAATGGAGACATGCGCTTTATTCAGATGAAAGCAGCGGTAGTATCGGGCGCAGCGCTCCGAACGCGTGGCACGAACTCGATTCAATCGCACTGGTTTTGGCCGACGCCTCAGACACGATGCTCGGGTATATCTCCATCGATGCTCCGGAGGATGGGAAGGTTCCCGATAAAGCGACGCTGATGCGCATGCGCGTTTTTGCCGACCTCGTCGGGCTCGCGCTTGCAAACGTTCGCGCTCGCGTCGCCGAAGCCGCGCGGCGAGAGTTATTGGAGAGTCGGGCTCGGTCGCAGAGCGAATTTTTAGGAATCGTCGCTCACGAATTTCGTTCTCCGCTTGCCGCCATACGCGGCGCCGGGGTTCTCCTCGAAACAAATTTCGATCGCCTCTCCGAAAAGCGCCGACGAGAGTTGCTGCAAACGATCGCCGCATCGACGACCCGCATGTCCACGCTTTTCGACGACTTCCTCCTCTTATCGCGCGTCGATGCCGGCTCGCTCGCCTTGCAAGAAGAGGTCGTCGATGCGCAACTCATCGTCCGCGAGGCGCTCGGCCGAATGCGCAGTGAGTACCCGTCACGCTCGTTCTCGGTCGACTGTTCCGAATCGCTTCCAAACGTTCGTGGCGATGAAACGCGAATCGTTCAAGTGCTCTGCAACCTGCTTTCGAACGCGGTTCGCTACTCGCCGAAAGGAAGCAAGATCAGCATTACGTTGCAGGAAGTGCGGTCGTACGTCCGCTTTTCGGTGCAAAACAGCGGCCCCGGCATCCCCGAAACGGAGCGCGATCGACTTTTTACGCTCTTCGGACAGATCGGGAAGCACCCCGACGGG
>JAJXXM010000250.1 GCA_021781095.1 bacterium | reverse complement strand
AAGAGATCGTCGAGAAAATCATTTTCGGCGGGCACGCGCGCTTCGCCGGCGAGGAGGCGTTCGAACGCCTCCTCCGACGCGGTCAAAGACTCGCGCGAACTACTCGTGCGCGGGGCGCTCCCCGGCCTCGAGATCGAGCGTGATCTCTTCGTGCCCTTGAATCAGCGCGCTCTCATCGAGCCCCGCGTTCTGCGCGTCGAGCGGATCGTATTCCTCGACGCGTTCCTCCTCGTACTCGTGCAGTTCGGGTTCGGCGAGCGCGACGTTACTTTCATCGCGTTTGCGCTTGTAGCGCACCGGCGCCGCGGCACCGGAATCGGGGCGCGTCGTCTTGCGTTTGGCGCGCCGTTCGCGGCGAGCGGCGACGATATCTTCGCGCGGTTGTCCGCTGCGCGTGACCCCGGTCGCAGCGGCTTCGGCTGCAGTGCGCGGGCTCGCGGAGCGAAGCGCGGAGGCCTCGGCCCGGCGTTTCGCCGCGGCGGCGAGCTGCCGCTTACGGAAATTGAGCACTAACGGAGCCGAGAAGAAGATCGAGTGATAGCCGCCCGAGCAGATGCCGACGAGCAGTGCGAAGGCGAAGTTCTTCAAACTTGCGCCGCCGAGGGCCAACAGCGCGACGAGCGTGATGATGACGGTCGCCAGGGTGTTGAACGAGCGCGTCATCGTCTGTTTTATCGATTCGTTGACGATGTAGTCGTAGGCTTTCCCGGCCATCAACTTCGTATTCTCGCGTATTCGGTCGAGAATGACGATCGTATCCATCACCGAGTAACCGATAACCGTCAGCACCGCAGCAAGGAACGCCGAATCGGCACGCTTATCCGCCAGCGCATAGATCCCGATCATCATTAAGGCATCGCGCACGAGCGCGATAACGGTGACGAGGCCGAAGATATAGTTCCACCCGAAGCGGAACGCAATGTAGAGAAACTGGATTATGAGCGCGATTACCAGCGCCCAGATCGCACTCCGGAGATACTCTTTACCGAGCGATGGCCCGACCGAAGCGATCTGCGAGGCCGCACGATCGACCGGCGCGACCGTTCCCAGCGCCGCCCAGAGCGGCGTCGAATCGTTCGCGTACGCCTTCTGCGTCTCGATGATAAAGCGCTTGCCGCTCTTGCCGATGGTGTTGATCCGCGCGTCGCCGATCCCCAACGGCTTTATCGCCGCACGGATCTGCGCGCTGCTCTGCGGGCTGTCGTAGGCAACGGTGATATCGGTGCCGCCGGTAAACGAGAGTCCCAGGCGCAGCATGTGGGAGAACTGGAACCCGCCCGGCGCCTGGCTCGCGTGATAAAGCATCGCCGCTATCCCCAGCGCAATAACGAATCCCGAAATCCTTGAGACGATCGTAAACCATCCGACGATATTCCAATTCAGTCGACGAAATAACACGTTCCTAACCCTCCGTCCGCGTGAAGACGCCGAGATCGGCCTTGCGCACGCCGAAGAACTCCGGCGCGGTGAGCACGTCGTACTCGACGAGAAGATCGACGAAGAATCTCGTCACGAAAACCGCGGTCGCCAGCGAGACGACCGTTCCCCAAAAGAGCGTAAAGGCGAAGCCCTTCACGGTGCCGGTGCCGAGCATGAAGAGCACGCCCGCGCCGACGATGGTGGTGAAGTGCGAATCGAAGACCGCCGAAAACGCGCGTTGGAAACCGACCCGCACCGCGGCGCGCAACGATTTACCGGCCCAGAGCTCTTCTTTTAAGCGCTCGAAGATCAGCACGTTGGCGTCGACGGCCATACCGATGGAGAGCACGAAACCGGCGATACCCGGCAGCGTCAACGACGCCTGCGAGATCGCCAAGATCGCGAGCATCACCAAGACGTAGATCGCCAGCGCGAGGTCGGCGAGCAATCCGGGAATGCGATAGGCGACCGCCATGAAGATCAAGACCAATCCGAGCCCGAGCATCGAGGCCCAGAGCGATTTCACGAGATCGATCTTGCCGAGCGTCGGCCCGATGCCTTCCTTCTCGACGATCTTCGTCGTTACCGGAAGCGCGCCGGCGTTGAGTTCGTTCGCTAACGTAATCGTCTGTTTCTCGGTGAAGTTTCCGGTGATCTGTCCGCTTCCGAAGATCGGCGATTGAATGACCGGTGCCGAGAGATAATGATGATCGAGGAAGATGCCCAGCGGTTTGCCGATCGCTTTCGTCGTCAAGCGGCCGAATTTCGCGGGATCCTTCGTTTGGAAATCGATATTGGGGCGCCCGGCGCTGTCGTAGCCGGCCTGCGCGCCCTTTAAATCTTTGCCGGAATAGACGACCGGGCCGCTCGCTGCATAGGCACCCTGCGCGACGTATTGGCACGCCTTCGTATTCTTCGGATCGGCGTTACACGCCGCAAGCGCGCCCTCCGCCTGTGCGACGACCTGCTCGGGAACGATCTTGTATTCGAGCACGGCGACCTGCTTGAGCAAGCGCTCCGCTTGCGCGGGATCCTTGACGTCGGGCAGCTCGACGAGAATGCGATCGGAGCCGACCTTCGTAATCGTCGGCTCGGTCACACCGAGGCCGTTGATACGCCGGTCGATCACGTCGATCGTTTCGGCTTGCACCTGCGAAGTAATCTGCGGCACCTCGGCGGTGGGATAGAGCTGCAACAACAGGCGATAGCCGCCTTGCAGATCGAGCCCGAGGTGGATGCTCTTCTGTATCGGGAGCACCAAGCGCAGCGAGAGAAGAATCGTTGCGAGTACGACCAGCGCTTTGAGCGGGGTCTTCCAAGTATTC
>JAJXXM010000104.1 GCA_021781095.1 bacterium | reverse complement strand
GACATTAGCACTCCGGGGCGATCCCAGCCTCGCCGATTCGGTCAACGGTGCGTAAAATTTCGGCACGACGAAGCTGCTCTTTCTAGCAGCGCTCGGCCTCGCCTGCGTCGAAGAGGGGCGCATGGCAGTCATCGACCGGCTTCTCGCGCCGGATTCAGCATTTCAGAAGAAGTTTTTCTTCCTCGCAAAGCGCTTCGTCGCCGGAGAGACGATTAAGACGGCCCTCGAGGCGGTCGCCGGGCTCAACGCCGCGGGAATGACGGCGACGCTGGACTTCCTCGGCGAGGATGTCCTCGACCCGGCAGCCGCCACCGCGACGCGCGACACGTACTTGGAGATGCTCGACGCGATCGGGCTCTCGGGGCTACAGACGAACGTCTCGGTGAAGCTCTCGGCGATGGGACTGCTCGTCGGCGAGGATTTCGCTTTGGAGAACCTCTCAACGGTCCTCCGCCGAGCCGCCGCAAACCCCGATCCTTTCGTTCGCGTCGATATGGAGGGTAGCGCGGTGACTGACGCGACCCTCCGCGTCGTCGATCGCGCCTTCGCCAAGCACGGAAATGTCGGCCCGGTGTTACAAGCCTATCTCAAACGTACTCCCGACGACGTCACCCATGCGATCGCGCTGCGCCAGCGCGTACGCATCTGCAAGGGGGCCTACAACGAGCCCGAAACGATCGCCATAAAATCGATGCCGGAGATTCGCACGCAGTATCTCGCCGACGCGAAGCGACTGCTCCTCGAGGGGACCTATCCGGCGCTGGCGACGCACGATGTCGGCCTCGTCGCCGAACTCGAACGCTTTATCGCCGAACATTCGATACCGCCGGAGCGCTACGAATTCCAGATGCTTTTCGGGTGCCGTCCCGGCCTGCAGCGCGATCTCGTCGCGCGCGGGCACCGGGTCCGCATTTACGTTCCGTTCGGGACGCATTGGGCGGGATATTTTTTCCGCCGCGTTATGGAGCGCCGGGAGAACGCGCTCTTCGCGCTCTCCTCGATCTTCAGCAAGTAGCCCCGTGCGCGCCGTTCTCACGCGCGTCTCCGAGGCAAGCGTACGCGTCGGGGACGAGATCGTCGGCGCGATCGGCGTAGGGTTTCTCGTCCTCTTGGGCGTAGCCGTCGATGACGACGAGAGCGACGCGCGAACGATCGCCGAGAAGATTCTCGGTTTGCGGATCTGGAACGACGAGCATGGGAAGATGAACCGCGATATTCGCCAAAGCGGTGGTGCCGTTCTGTTGATCTCGCAATTCACGCTACTCGGCGATGCGCGCCGCGGCAAACGTCCGTCGTTTATCGCCGCCGCACCGGGGGAGCGAGCGCTTGCGCTCTACGAACGCGTCGGCGCTCTGCTTGAAAACCACTCCCTGCGCGTCGCCTACGGCCGGTTCGGAGCGACGATGGCCGTCGCATCGGTGAACGACGGCCCGGTAACGATACTGCTCGATTCTCGGCGTCTTTTCTAACGTTTGGGCGCTTCTATCGAGGTGCCGAGGCCTTCAAATCGACATCGGCGATGCGATCGATACGAATCACCTTATCCGCTTCGGTGAGATGGGCGAGCACGGCGGCACCGGCGATAACTTTTCCGAAGACCGTGAAATCGCGGTCGAGATGGTATTGCGGTGAAAGCGTGATGTAATATTCGGTCGACGCCGAATCGCGCGCCGGTTTTCCATTGGGGTAATCGAGCCCCATCGAGAGAATATCGCTCCCTTGCAACATCGGGTTCTCTTCGGCTCCGATGGTATAGCCGAGTCCCGGGGCGTTTGCCGACGGGTCGCCGGTCTGGACGACGAAATCCGGCACGATGCGGAACCACGGTTGGTTATCGTAGTATCCGCGCGCCGCGACGTTCAGGAAATTTGCGACCGTCAACGGAGCCCACTCGGGGAAGAGTTCCAAGTAGATATTCCCCTGTGTCGTCACGATACGAACGCGCGGGTGTAGCCCCGGCGCCGGGCCGATCATCTCCGCGGCCGTCGTGGGATCGAGCGAGAGCATCGGTGAGAGCGCCGAAGGGTTCGGCGCGGCGGGACGAGGCGGCTGCACCGGGCGGGCGAGGGCCGGCAGCCGGTCGAGCGGGCTCGGGTGAATCGGCGGGAGATGGACCCACGCCGGGATCTTCTTCCAATGTTGCGTCGCCGGGCGCCCCTCGAGGGCGAGGATCGCCTCGCCGGCCTGCTCGGCGACGCGCCACGACCGGTCGTGGAGCATCGGCTCGAGCGCCGGGAGCAGCGCCGGATCCTTGCTGCCGCCGATCGCCCGGACCGCCTCGATCCGGATGACGCTATCGCTATCGGCGAGCGCTTGCAGCAGCACTTTGCGCGGCACCTTCGCCGCATAGCCGCGAAAGATCGCCCACATCGCCGCTCGACGAACCCGCAGCGAGCGGTCGTTCTGGAATACCCTCAGGAGCACGGCGGCGGCCGCGGCGGCGTTCGGCCCGGTTGCGAGCCCAACGAGATCGATCGCGGCGATCGAGCGCACGATGGGGCTCGCATCGGGCAGAGCCGCACGCATCTCCGCCCGAGCGACGCGAGGCATGAAGGCGGCGGGGACCTGCGCCGCCATGACCTCTCGGTCGAGCGCGTCGAGCGCGCCGACGCGGACCGCGCTATTTTCGTCGTGCATGCCGCGGAGCATCGCCGGGATACCGCGTCCGTCGGCGAGCAGGCCGAGCGCGAAAAGGGAGAGCGCGCGCACCGCCGGGCGCGAATCGGCAACGTGGTTGAGCAGCACCGG
>JAJXXM010000075.1:1521-11193 GCA_021781095.1 bacterium | reverse complement strand
CCCATCATCTGCTGTCACGGGGCGTTGACGAAAGATTTCCTCAGTGGCCGGACGCTCGGACATATTCCGGTGCCGCTCCGCGAAGCACGCGAGCTGATCGATCTCTCGATCGAGCGCCATCTCGACCTCGCCGTCTATCACGAGGAACGATTCCATCGCCTCGCAGGCCGGGAACGCTACATGCCCGATATGGTCGGGCCGAATTGGGTCGAGGTCGAGGATTTTCGTTTTCTCGAAGACGGCGCGCCGACGATGCTTCGTTTTCTTGGGAACGCCGCGGTCGAGGGGATACGCGCGGAGCTCGCGGCTCGCCCGCTGCACGCAAAGTTCGAACGTTGGGGCGACTTCGAAGAGTGCGCCGTTACCGCGCGCGAGGCAACGAAGGAACGGGCGTTGGCGCGTCTCTGCGCCGATTTTCAGATCGCGCGCGAACGCGTGCTCGCGATCGGAGATTCGGCGAACGATCTGCCGATGTTGCGCTGGGCGGGCATCGGCGTGGCGATGGGGAACGCGGAGCCGGCGGTACGCGAATCGGTCGGGCGCGTCACGCTCGACGTCGCGCATCACGGAGTCGCACGCGCGATCGAACGATACGCCTTAGCCTCGGAAGGGAGAAGAAGCGCATGATGCAACCGAATGCGAATCCGGAGTACGAATCGCGGCTCCGCAAGATTCTCGCCGACGGCGATTGGGCGGCGTTGCGGGAGTTCGCTCGGAGCGAAAACCAGATTCCCGATGATATTTATGAAAAAGACGAGCATTTTTGGAGCGTGCTGATGCATAAAATTATCTGCAATCGCATCGACCAGCTGCACCTTCACGCTGCCTCGCGCGCCTGGCTCGACCGCAACGGCTACAGCACCGATCTCGGCGGCTTCTAAGGCGATGCCCGTCGTACGGCTCGTCGCATTCGCACGTCTTCGCGAGGTGCTCGGGGAGCCTCGGGAGATCGTTCTCCCCGACGGCGCGAAGGTCGGCGACCTTTGGGAGACGCTCGTGCGCGAGGAACCGCGGGTGACGGCGCTCGCCCGAGGACTGCGGTTCGCGCGAAACGACGCGCTCTGCAATGCGGAGATGCCGCTCCGCGACGGTGACGAAATCTCGCTGCTGCCGCCCTTCGGCGGAGGATAGCCGTGCTCTTTGAGATCGTCCGCGACCCCATCGACCTCCGCTCGATTGAAAGCGCCGTGCTCGCTCCGGGCTGCGGTGGGATCGTGAGCTTCTGCGGGACCGTTCGCGAACGCGCCGACGACGGCCGCGCCGTCGAGGGGCTCCGCTACGAAGCCCATGAAGCGATGGCGCGAGCGAGTTTTCGCGAGATCGCCGATGAGGTGCGCGCGACCATGCCCGAGGTGCGGCTCGCTATCGTCCATCGCATCGGCGCGTTGAACGTCGGTGAGATCGCCGTCGCCGTCGTCGCCGCCGCGCCGCACCGTGCGGAGGCCTTCGCCGCGGCGCGTTTCGCCATCGACGCGCTCAAAGAGCGCTCGCCGATTTGGAAGCAAGAGCGATATTGCGACGGCGAACGCCTCTGGGTCGAAAATCGCTGCGGAGAAGAGCCCCGGTGAAGCTCGATCTCCATCACGTCGCCACCGAGAATGGGAATGTTGCGGCGTTAGCCTACGAGCCGCGCCGCTCGCGCGACCTCGCCATCGTCGCCGGACATGGATATTCGAGCAGCAAACACAATCTCGACCCGCTCTGCGCGTTTCTCGCGGCGCACGGTTGTGCGATGTTCTCGCTCGATTTTCCCGGGCATAAACTCGGGGCTAGCGGCGGGCGCTTGCGCGATGCCGACGACGCCGTCGCCGCCGTCGCCGCGGTCGTCGCGCTCGCGCGCGGTGAGGGGTTCTCGCGCGTGCTGACGCTCGGGCATAGCATGGGCGCGATGGCGGCGCTCCTCGCCGCCGCCGAGGATGCGGCGATCCTCGGCTGCATCGCCATCGCTACCGGGTACGGGCGCCCGACCGCGCTCTCGGCATTGCAACGCGCGGGGGTGACGGATTTTCGCTCCGGGTACGTCGACGGCGCGAGCCTTCCCGAGCTCGTCGAAGGGATCGACCGGCGTTTCGATCGAGCGCTTCCGCGGTTGCTCGGGCGACAGGCGCTTTACATCGCCGCGCGTGCCGATGCGATGGTCTCGCCGGCGAGCGTACGCGATTTGTACGAACGCGCACCCGACGAGAAGCACTTCGTCACCATCGAGAGCGACCACACCGAGGCCGGGCCTCGCGCTCGTGCCGAGGTTTTGGCGTGGCTTGACGAACGTTTCCCACGATCGTGACGCTCGCCGGATCGCGCGACCTGCGGCGCTATAGCAGGCATCTCCTCATCCCCGAGATCGGCTTGGCCGGTCAGGAACGGCTTGCGTCCTCGCGCGCGCTGGTGATCGGTGCGGGCGGACTCGGCGCGCCGGTGCTCGCCTATCTCGCGGCGGCGGGAGTCGGACGGATCGGCGTTCTCGATGACGACTCCGTCGACGAGAGCAACCTCCAGCGGCAAATCCTCTTCGAGCATGCCGATATCGGTCGCCCCAAGGCGACGGTCGCCGCCGAACGCCTGCACGCGCTCAATCCGCAGATTACCATCGACGCGCTGCAAGTACGTTTCGATGCGAGCAACGCTCGCGACTTGGTGCGCCTCTACGACGTCGTGATCGATTGTAGCGATCGGTTTACGACTCGGTATTGCGCGAGCGATGCCTGTTCGTTGGAGAAGAAGATCGAGATCTTTGCCGCGATCTTTCGCTTCGACGGCCAAGTGACGCGCTTCGATCCCGATGGGCCGTGCTACCGCTGTCTCTTTCCGTACGCACCCGAACCCGGCAGCGTTCCGACCTGTGCCGAGGGCGGAGTCTTGGGCGTGTTGCCGGGCATCGTCGGCGCGTGGCAGGCGAGCGAGGCGCTCAAAGCATTGTTGCAGATCGGCGAGCCGTTGCGCGGGCGCCTACTGCTCGTCGATGCCCTCGCGGCACGCACGCGCGAGGTCCGCTTCGCACGCGATCCCGATTGCATTCGGTGCGGCGATCGTCCGACGCTCTTCGAACCCGTCGATGCCCCCGAGGACGAATCGACGGCATCGATCGCCGGCATCGCCGAGGTCGCTCCCGAGGACCTCGATGCGGCGTTGCGCGACGCGCTGCTGCTCGACGTTCGCGAACCGCACGAAGCGGTGCTCGGCGTGATTCCCGGAGCGGTGCATATTCCCGCATCGCAGTTAGAGGCGCGAATGCACGAGCTCGACTCTGCGAAGCGCTACGTTGTCGCCTGCCGCGTCGGCGTGCGTTCGCGCTGGGCGATCGCTCGGCTACGCGATGCCGGATTTCAACGCTTGGCGCATTTGGAGGGCGGGCTGCTTCGCTACGCCGCGCTCGACGCCGGCTTCGAGTTTTTCTAAATGCGACGGCGACGATTCGGGAAAACGGAACGCGAACTCCCCATTATCGGTCAGGGAACCTGGAATCTTCCGGAGCATCGTCGCGGGCGCGCCGACGCAATCGCCGCGATTCGTCGCGGCGTCGAATTGGGTATGACGCATATCGATACTGCGGAGATGTACGGCGCGGGTGAGGTCGAGCGCGTCGTCGGTGAGGCGATCGCACCGCTCGATCGCAGCGCGATCTTTCTGGTGAGTAAGGTCTTGCCGAGTAATGCGAGCTACGAAGGGACGCTTGCGGCGGCACGACGGAGCCTCGAGCGGCTCGGCACGCCTTATCTCGACGGGTATCTCTTGCATTGGTGCGGAGCCTACCCCATCGAGGAGACGATGCGCGCGATGCGAACGCTGATCGAGAGCGGACTCATTCGCTTCGCCGGAGCGAGCAACTGCGATGTCGAGGACCTGGAGATCGCGCGCCGTTCGCTCGCCCCCTATCCGCTGCTCTGCGATCAGGTGCTCTACCACCTTCACGAACGCACCGCGGAGCATCGACTCGTACCCTACGCACGAGCGAACGACGTACCGATCGTCGGCTACACGCCGTTCGGGCGCCGTACGATCGAGGCGTCTCTCGCCGACGCGACGCTGCGCGAGATCGCGGCGGCGCGCGGAACGACGGTGCGTTCGATCGTGCTCGCGTTCCTCACGCGCGATCCGATGCTCTTTACGATTCCAAAGGCTTCCTCGGTCGCTCACGTCGAAGAAAATGCACTCGCCGGCGAGATCGTCTTGCGCGACGATGAGATCGACGCGATCGATCGTGCATTTCCACGGGGGCCGCTCGGTGATCTCGCAACGATCTAGCGCCCTCGATCTCGCGAGCCTCCGAAGCGTGCTCGCCGAGCGCGGCGCGGCGTTGGGAGTGCGCGTGCGCGTCGCCGACGCGGAAGAGGATGCGCAGACGCGCGAGCGTCTGCGGGCGGCGTTCCGGCGCGGCGATCTCGATACGTGGGGATATGGGGATGCCTACGCGGTTGCAGCCGCCGATCCCCTGCATATCCTTCGCGACGCACGCAGCGTCATCTGCGTTGCGATACCGTACGCCCGGCCGACGCCGCAGCGGCGGGCGCGCGGGAGCGGGCGCGTTTCGAAGTATGCGTGGTCGCGCGATTACCACGCTCGGGTGCGCACCGTTCTCGACGATATCGCGCGGCATCTCGATGCCGCCGTCGGAGGAACGGTAACGGCGCTCGCCTGCGACACCGCTCCGGTCGCCGAACGTGCCCGGGCGGCACGCTCGGGGCTCGCCTGGATCGGCAAGCACACAAATGCTATCGCGCCCGAACTCGGCTCGTACGTTTTTCTCGGCGAAATCTTTTGCTCGCTCCCGCTGCCGCCCGACGCACCGCTGAAGACGCACTGCGGGAGCTGTCGGCGGTGCGTGGACGTCTGCCCGACCGGTGCGCTCCGCGGCGACTACACGATCGATGCAACGCGCTGCATCGCCGATCTCACGCAGCGCGTCGACGCGATTCCGCGCGAGCTGCGAGCACTACTCGGTGACTGGATCTGGGGCTGCGATCTTTGCCAGGATATCTGTCCGCCAACGGTTCGCGCGGGAGCGCGCGGCGACGCGGCATTCGATCCGTTCGAGGAGGGGCTTGCGGCCCCCGATCTTCAGGAGCTGCTCTCGTTACGAAGCGGTACGTACAAGCGCCGCTATCGCCCGACCGCCATGGGTTGGCGCGGAGCCGCGGTGCTGCGTCGTAACGCCGCCATCGGGCTGGGAAACGCGCTCGATCGCGCCGCGATTCCGGCGCTCGCTCGCGCGCTCGTCGAGGATCCCCACCCGCTCGTGCGGGGTGCGGCGGCCTGGGCGCTCGGCCGAATCGGCGGACCGGCGGCGCAGCGTCACTTACTGCGAGCGCGCGCGGAGGAACGGGAGGCGACGGTTCTCGAGGAGATCGCGCTTGCATCCAAAAGCGTTCATCCCGGCGTTGAAGGCGCTACAGAGTGAAAACGATCGATCTGCTCGAGGCCCCACTCACCGACGCGTTCGCGCGCCGGATCGACTACCTACGCATCTCGGTCACCGATAAATGCAACCTCCGCTGTATTTACTGCATGCCGGCCGAAGGGTTGACGTGGATCGAGCGCGACGAATTGCTGAGCTTCGAGGAGATCGCACGGCTCGTCGGCATCTTTGCCTCGGTCGGCGTACGCAAACTGCGCATCTCCGGCGGCGACCCACTGGCTCGGCGCGATCTCCCTCGACTGGTAAAAATGCTAGCGGCGGTCGACGGCATCGAAGAGATCGCGCTCTCGACCAACGGCATCTTGCTCGAAGAGCGGCTCCCCGAACTGATGGATGCCGGGCTCACGCGCGTAAATATCTCCCTCGATACGTTACGCGAGGATCGCTTCGAGGCGCTCGCGCGCCGTCCGGGACTGGCGAGCGTTCTCTCGGCGATCGACGCGTCCGTGCGCGTCGGTGCGCGACCGGTGAAAATTAATTGCGTCGCGATGCGCGGGCGCAACGACGATGAAATCGAGGCCTTCGCTCGCTATGCGCGGGAGCGAGAGGTCACGGTGCGCTTCATCGAAGTAATGCCGGTCCACGAAAACCTCGGCATCGCCGCCGACGCGTATATCTCCGCGGAAGAGATTCTCGAACGGCTCTCGGCGATCGATGCACTCGTTCCCGTCGCGGGGCCGCCCGGCAACGGCCCGGCGCGCTATTTCGGGTTCGCCGACGGCGCGGGAACGATCGGCGTCATCAGCCCGCTCTCGCACGATTATTGCGAGCGGTGCAATCGCGTCCGCCTCACCGCCGACGGGCGACTACGGCTCTGTCTCTTCGGCGAAAATCACCTCGACCTCAAGGGGGCGTTGCGGGGAGGCGAGAGCGACGAACGCATTCGCGAGCGCATCGCCGCATCGATGCTCGTGAAACCCGAGCGACACCACCTGCGCGTCGGCGAGGCGGCATCGCAGATGCGCGCGTTTAGCGAGATCGGCGGCTAGCGACTCGGTCGGCGATCATTTTTTGCGCCGCCGCGAAGATGCGTAACGCCGCCGCTCGACGCTCGGGAACCCCCGCGCTCTCGTCGGGAAGATAGACCGTCATCGCCGCATTCGCTTCGAAGACGACGAGTCGGCCGTCGTGGGAGACGGAAAAATCGACGCCGACGTAATCGAGTTCGGTCGAACGACCGACCGCGACGAGTGCGTCGGCGACGCGGTCGCCGAGATGTCTGCGTAAGTCGCTTAGGTAGGCGATCTCCTCCGCTCGTTCGGGTGCGCCCATCTCGGCGCTGAAGTAATGAATGTTCCAATGGCGTGCGATGGCGAGATGCGCGGGGTACGGAACGCCGTCGACGATCATGGCCCGATATTTCCGTATGCGTCCGTCTGCGGCGGCGGTATCGACGTACTCGATCTGGAGTAATTCGTAGCCCGGAAGCGTCGCCAGCGCGTTGGCGAGCTCCGCCTCGGTCGTGATGAGTTCGAAATGAGCGCCGTTGTGGTAGCCGGGAGAGCGGAGAAGAAAGGGCAACTGTTCGGCTTCGATCTCGGTGCGCGGTAGCAGGCGCGCGAGCGGCGCGATCGTGTCGGGAATCGCTTGGAGCCGTATCGGATGAGCGACGCGCGAGGTCGTCGCAATCAGATGCGGAGGGTTGAGCACCGGCGCGGGATCGGCGGCGAGCAATTCGGTCGCCATCGCGAGCGCCGGTGCGTCGATATCGGGATCGGCGATGAGATTGAACGCGAGGTCGTGTGCGGGCAGCGCGAGTTCGGGATCCCAGTACTGCACGAGAATCGTCGTCGTTTCGAAGAGCCGCGGATCGAGAATACGTTCGGTTCCGGTCTGGCCCTGCACCGACGACGAGCCGAGTTGCAGGACGCGAATCGGTTCGCCCTCGCCGCAGAAGGGCGAAATTTGCCCCGAGACGGGCCGGAAACCGGCGCGCATTTCGGCGAGTGCGGCATCGGCGCGTCCGAGTTGCATGAGGAGCTCTGCGTAGCGCATATGAGCGGTGGCGAAATCCGGAACCAAAGCGATGCAGCGTCGATAGCCGGCTGCGGCATCCTCGAACTGCCGCGCGCGATAGAGTGCTTGCGCGCTGCGAAAAAGTTCGATCGGCTTCTCGACCTCGTACACCAGGGCTCTCGCTCTCGATCCGTCGGAGTTCTAGACGGTCTTCCGAAAGAACGCGAGCATCTTCGACGGCTCGGCCATAATGCGGAACTCCTCGAATCCCCACTCTTTTACCTGGCGAATCGCACGCGGCTGGTTCATCGGAATGCAGAACGTGAGCGTCGTCACCTTCCGCTTGGTTGCAATCCGCTGGATCTCTTCGACCATCTCGTTGCCGACCTCGGGGGGAACGCCGGCGCGCAAATGCAGCCCTTCGATCATGGCGATATCGAAGCCGTTCGCGGCTTCGGGATCTTTGAAGCCGACGGGAAGTTCGAAGACGAGGTGGAGGATTCCGAGGAGGCCGGTTGAGTCTTCGGCGACGAGCACGGCGCGGCGCCCCGCGCGCTGCTCCGAGAGCCAGCGCACGATGCGTTGGTTCCACGTCTCTTTCGCTGGTGGGGGGGCCGTGATGACGCCCTCGCGCGTCAGGCGTTCCACGTCGCTTGCTTGTGCGAAGCGGAGGAAAATCTTGCGTCCTGCCACGGGCGCTCCTTTCCAAATGGTGGGGAGAAGCGCCTGCACGGAGCGAACGCGTGCCGCGTGAAGAATCGAGCAGGCGCTGCGAGCCTCGCCCTCCTCCTGACGGCATGCTCCGGGCATGGCAGCGGCGAGCGTGCGAGCATGATACGAGGCGACGGCACACGGGGGCGCAGCGTCTATCTCGAACGCTGTGCCGCATGCCATGGGGCCGAGGCGCGCGGAACGCGCCTGGGCCCGTCGCTGTACGCACTCGCCCCGACGTGGAACGATAAACGGATCTTCACGGCGATCGAAGAGCCCGAAGCGCCGATGCCGAAACTCTATCCCTCGCAGTTGACGCGCCGCGATCTCGCCGACGTCGCGGCCTATATCGACGGGATCGCCGCCGAGAAATGAATCCGACGCTGCTCTGTTTCGACCGCGATCTTCGGCTCGGCGATCGAGCGATTTTTGCAGCGTTGGAGCCGGGCACGCAGATCGTTCCACTCCTCATTCTCGATCGACGTCGTATCGAACGCATCGCTCGTAACCCGCGGCGGGCGGCATATTTTTGCGCGGCGGTCGAATCGCTCGACGCCGAATTACGGCTCCGTGGATCGCAATTGCTCGTCCGCCGAGCGCCGCTCGATACGACGATTCGCTCGGTGGCGCGGGCGACCGGCGCGCGGCTCGTTGCGTGGAGCAAACGCTACGATCCCGCAGGCGTACGCGAAGACCTGCGCTTGCAGGCGATCGCCGAGGAACACGGCATGCGGGCGCTGACCGTGCACGAAGCGGTCGCCGTCGATTCGGAGCGATTCGCGTTCGACGATGACGAGGATGCCGGCTTTCGTTCCTTCAACGCGTTCTATCGACGCTGGCGCGCGCCCGAGAGCGTGCGCGCACCGGTCGACGTCGCCGCACGGTTCTCGCCGAGCGTTTTGCCGAGCGAACCGTTGCCGCGTCCGGAGGAGTTCGGCGCGTCGCGCACGCTTGGTGCGGTCGGCGAGCGCGTCGCTCGCGCCGAGCTCGAACGGTTCGTCAACGACCACCTGGTCGAGTACGCTCGCGCGGTTCGCACGCCCGCGCTTCCGACCTCGGGGCTCGGGATACCACTCTCCTATGGATTGCTCTCCGGGCGTGAAGTCGTCCGCAGCGTCTGCAAACGTTTGGAAGATCCGTTTTTGCTCGCCGAGGAGCGCGCGGGTATCGAACGCTTTCTCCGTGCGATGGCGCGACGCGATTTTCTGTTGTTCGCCGGATGCGAGGAGGCTCCGCAACCCGAAGAGCGGCTCTTCGCGCGCGCGAGCGCCGAGTTCGCAGCGCTCTCCGAGGCGCGTACCGGGTTTCCGCTCGTCGACGCGGGCATGCGCGAACTCGTCGCTACCGGGACGATGCATCCTGCGGTGCGCGCCGTCGTCGCTTCGTTCTGTTGCTTCGATCTCGGGCTCGATTGGCGCGTCGGCATGGAGGAATGGGAGCGCTACCTCACCGAGGACGAGCCGGCGCTCGCGAGCGGGAATTGGCGCTGGAGCGCCGGCCTCCGCGTCGATTTACATTTCCCGCGCATCATCGACCCGCAACGGCAATTTCTCCGCGGCGATCCGCAGGCACGATACGTACGGCGCTGGATT
>JAJXXM010000075.1:0-1511 GCA_021781095.1 bacterium | reverse complement strand
CGAGGTCGGCATCGGCCCGGACGCCGAGGTGTTCACCAAGGCTCAGCCCATGTCGGCCGTGGGCTGCGGCGCGGCGATCGGCCTCCACCCGGCCTCGGCCTGGAACAACCCGGAACCGGAGATCGTCCTGCTCTCCGACGCGCGGCAGTTGCACGCCTGGCAGGATCGCCAACTCGCGCTCGATTTTTTCGAGATCGAGCGCTATCCGCGCCCGATGCTCGACCACCGCGAACGCGCCGTCGCATTTTTGGCGCGTTACGCCGAGTGGCGCGCGGCTACGCAGCCGGTAGGTGCTCTTCGATCCAGTCGGTGACGATCGGCACGCGCACTTCATCGCCGTGCCACGTCTTCACGCCGTAGTAGACCGAGGCGACCAAAAAGAGCGGCACGAGAAATGGAATGAGAATCGCCGATTCGACCCCGATCCAGGGAATCGCGAGCGAACTCATGAGCTGGAGCACTCCCCAGAAGGCGGCGAAGGCGAGGTTGAAGCCGATTGCCTGCATCGCGGAGCGCTTGAGGAAGCGCGAGCGGCGGCGTTCGAGTAACGAGAGCAATGCGAGCGGGAGAAGCGGATAGCCGAGCGCGACGAGCGCGCGCGATTCGACCGGGTCGAGTGGGTCGCCGACGCTCACCGTCGCCGCCCGTGGCGGCACGACGGCGCCGCCGTCGTAGGTCGCCCCGGTGCCGCGAGAGGGCGCGCGCCCTCCGGTTAACGTCGTCTGCGAACTCGCACCCTCGATCCGGGCCGCGAGGCGGCAACTCGGGCAGAGGCCGCTGCTGTCGCGACAGGTCGCGCAGATCCCCTTCGAGCAGGTCGGGCATCCGGCAACCGCCGGGACGCGAGCGTGAAAGAAACAGTCCATTCTCGATTCTCCCTTTGCTTGCACGTACCGCCGGGAGCCCCGAGAGGTTTCATCGGCGCCCTGCGGCAACTTCGCGCCGAGATCATGACACGTCAGGAAACATTGCGACGTCTATCGCGCGAAGCGCGCCCCTATTTCGGGCGGCTCGCGGTCGCTGTGGCATTAGGAACCCTTGCCGGCATGCTCACCACCGTGCCACCCTGGGCGTTCGGGCAGATTATCTCGCGCGTTTTCGAAGCGACGCACCCCGATTTGGGGGTACTCTATCGCATGCTGGGGCTCGTCGCCCTACCGCTGATCGCCGCACAAGGGGCGACGTACGCCCAGACCTACGCGACCGCGTGGTGCGGGCAACACTTTATCGCGATGCTGCGCCTGCAACTCGTCGACCGGATCCTACGGCTTCCGCTGCCGATCTTCGACCGTTGGCGCCCCGGCGACCTGATCTCGCGTTTTAATGCCGACTTGCAGATCGTCAGCGACGCGGTGACGATCTCGCTCCCCCAGCTCGTCGTTGCGGTCGTCACCTTCCTTTCGTCGTTCGCGTACATGATCTGGCTCGACTGGTTGCTCACCGCGGTCTTGGTACTCGTCGCCCCGGTGATCTCGTTCGCCGTCTCGCGTTTCTCGCGATTGATCACGCGG
>JAJXXM010000301.1 GCA_021781095.1 bacterium | reverse complement strand
GAGCCGACCTCGATTCTCAGCGGAGCCGACGGCGCGATCTGGTTCCTCGAGCAGGGCACCAACAAAATCGGACGCATCCTCACCAACGGAACCGGGCTTACCGAGACGACACTTGCGGTTCCCACGGGTGCGACGCCGACGATCGGCGCAATCGCCGAGGGCGCGGACAGCAACTTCTACTTCACCGATATCGCCGGCAATAAAATCGGCCGCTACCTCAGCAACGGCGGCACGGTCACCGAGTACCCCATCACGACCTCTGCGTCGAGCCCGCTTGCCATCGCACTCGGCCCCGACCAGCGTATCTATTTCAGCGAGAGCGCGGGGAATAAGATCGGACAGCTCTCCTACTTCTAGCAGTGGTGCGCTCACCGCATCGAGCGCATCACCGTGTCCATCTGTCGCGAAAGCTGATCGAAGAGCTGCGGCCCGACCGTCGCCAGCAGCGGGAGACTCGCTGCCAGCGTGATGAGCCCGACGGTCACCTGAATCGGAAAGCCGACGACAAAGACGTTCATCTGCGGGGCGACGCGCGCCATAAGGGCGAGCGAGATATTCGTAATAAAGAGCGCAATCGCCGCCGGAGCCGCAATTTTAAAGACGATATCGAACGATGACGCGAGTATTCCGACCACGCTTCCGGCAAGGGACGGGTCGATGTGAATGTACGGCAGCGGCACGAGATTGAACGACCCTGCAATCCCCGCAATCAGCAACAAGTGCGAGTTCGTCGCAAGAAAGACCAGCGTCGCGAGCGCGAGTTCGAATTCGCCGATAATCGTGATTTGCTGCTGGGTCGTCGGACTGATGACGTTGGCAATCGCGTAACCGATCTCCAAATCGACGAGCTCGCCGGCGAACTGAATCCCGGCAAAGACCAGCGAGGCGATATACCCGACGATCGCGCCCAAGGCGATCTGCGCGAGAATGGCGATCACGAGCGCGACGAGGTTCGTAAAGGGCGGGAGCGTCGGCACCGTATGCAGGAGCAGAAACGAAATCAACGCGCCAAGGCCAAAGCGCGTTTGAATCGGAATCTGCGGAGCGGAAAAAATCGGGAAGACGAAGAGCATCGTGCTAACCCGCGTGAAAATCAAAAAGAACGTTTGAAATTGTGCGCTGGTGATCCCGAAAATATCAAGCATGCCGCCCTAGTGGAGGACGTTCGCCGCCGAGGAAAAGACCGACTTCGTAAAATGGGTCAGCAGCGCGAGCATGAATGGGCCGAAAAACAAAATCGCGGCGGCCGAGACGAGGATCTTCGGAATAAACGTCAGTGTCGGCTCTTGCAACTGCGTTACCGCCTGTAAGAGCGAGATGATCAACCCCGTCACGAGACTGATCAGCAGCACCGGCGCAGAGACCAACAGCGCGACGAAGATCGCCTCGCGTCCCAAACTTAATGCATCGCTAACCGTCATGTCTTAAAGCTCGCAAAGAGCGCGCCGACGACCAAATTCCAGCCGTCGACCAACAAGAAAATCAAAATCTTAATCGGCAGTGAAATCAAGACCGGTGGGATCATCATCATGCCCATCGAGAGCAAAATACTCGCCACGACCATATCGATCACGATAAATGGTACGTAGAGGAGAAAGCCGATCTGGAACGCCGTCTTCAGTTCCGAGATCGTGAATGCGGGCACCAAGATATAGGTCGGCACATCCGCTTGCTTTTTCGGCTGCGGGTGCTTCGAGATCGAGTAAAAGAGTGCGATATCTTTTTCTCGCGTTTGTTTGAACATAAACGCGCGCAACGGCTTCGCGGCTCGGTTGAGCGCGACTTGCTGCGATATCTGTTTTTTCAGATAGGGTTGCACCGCCGTGGTGTTAATCGCGGTAATCGCGGGATTCATGACGAAGAACGTCAGCAGCAGTGCGAGCCCGATCAGGACTTGGTTCGGCGGCACCTGTGCCGTGCCCAGTGCCGTCCGCACGAACGAGAGCACGATGATGATGCGCGTGAACGAGGTCATTAAGACCAACAGCGTCGGCGCGAGCGCGAGCACGGTGAGGAGCAACAGCACCTGCAACGCACCCACGACCTGCTGCGGCGAATGCGCCTGCCCCAAGCCGATGCTCAGCGAGGGAATCGGGGGCAACGGCGCCGTCGGAGCGGTCGCCGCGGCGACGTGAACCGGCGCGAACAAGAGCGCCGCAAATCCGAGAATCGCCGCTCCAACGGCGATGCGCGCGCGCTGCATTATCGTTTGCTCCAGGGAAGCGCGAAGATCGAGCCCCACGCCCGCTTGGTCACGTCGAAGCCCTTGCGTTGCGCCGTCATCCAGCCCTCGACTTCATCGGCGGGAATCTCGACAATCTGCCGTGTCCCCGAAGCGGCGCTGGCGACGAGGATATAGCGCGCGCCGACTTTGATGACGTGCAGCGCCCCGTGGGCACCGAGCGGCGTCGATTCCAGCACCGTCACGAGGCGTCGTTCCGTGGAGAGAACGATACGCCCGCGCCCTAATGCTTTGACAAGCACGGCAAAGAGCAGCAGAACGACGGCGACGACGATCAGCGCGAAGATGTACTGGGCCCAAAGATGCGTCGTCATGAACCGCTACGCGGACTCCGCTAGCCGACCTGAGGATTCAGCTCGCTGATTTTCACCGCGTATTTATCATCCACAACAACGACCTCTCCACGTGCAATAAGGATATTATTGACGTAGATGTCGATCGGGTCGACGGCGAGCTTATCGAGTTCGAAAACGCTTCCTTGCTGGAGTGAGACGACATCGCGCAACTGCATCACG
>JAJXXM010000174.1 GCA_021781095.1 bacterium | reverse complement strand
CAGCGGCGACTTTGTCACGCCGAGTAGGCGCTGCTTGTCACGCCGAGGAGGCGCCGCTTGTCACGCCGAGTAGGCGCTGCAAGCGCCGTATCGAGGCGCAGTGCTGCTCCGAGTGCGGCCCTCGATACGGCTGCTGCGCAGCCTACTCGGGCTGACACCCTGGGATGCAGCAGCACCGCTTGTCACGCCGAGTAGGCGCTGCAAGCGCCGTATCGAGGCGCAGTGCTGCTCCGAGTGCGGCCCTCGATACGGCTGCTGCGCAGCCTACTCGGGCTGACACCCTGGGATGCAGCCGCGACGTTGTCACGCCGAGTAGGCGCTGCTTGTCACGCCGAGTAGGCGCTGCAAGCGCCGTATCGAGGCGCAGTGCTGCTCCGAGTGCGGCCCTCGATACGGCTGCTGCGCAGCCTACTCGGGCTGACAGAGGTGCACTACTCGGGCTGACAGGGGTGCACCACTCGGGCTGACGATGGTGCGCTACATGCGGAAGATGCCGAACCGCGTCGGCGGTTGCGGGGCGTGCGCTGCAGCCTCGAGCCCGAGTGCGATCACGCGGCGCGTGTCGAGTGGATCGATGATGCCGTCGTCCCAGAGCCGTGCCGTGGAATAATACGGGTTGCCTTCGCGTTCGTATTTTTCGAGAATCGGCGCTTCGAATGCCGCCTTTTCCTCCGGCGACATCGTGCCTTTCACCGTCGAAAGAACGCCGGCGGCCTGCGGCCCGCCCATGACGCTGATGCGCGCGTTCGGCCACATCCAGAGTTGGCGGGGCGAGTAGGCGCGGCCGCACATGCCGTAATTCCCGGCCCCGAAGCTGCCGCCGATAACGACCGTGAATTTCGGCACCTCGGCACAGGCGACCGCGGTCACCAGTTTCGCGCCGTCTTTGGCGATGCCGCCGTTTTCGTATTCGCGTCCCACCATGAAGCCGGTGATGTTCTGCAAAAACAACAACGGGGTTCCGCGCTGCGCGCATAATTCGATGAAGTGCGCTCCTTTAAGCGCGCTCTCGCTAAAAAGAATGCCGTTATTCGCAACGATGCCGATGGGGTGCCCTTCGATGCGGGCGAATCCGCAGACCAACGTCGTTCCGTATCGCGCCTTGAATTCGTGAAACTCCGAGGCGTCGACGAGGCGCGCGATCACCTCGCGCACGTCGTAGCTCACGCGGCTATCGTCGGGAATAATCCCGTAGATCTCGCGCGGGTCGTAGACGGGCGGCACCGCCGGTGCGGTATCCCACTGGCGCGGGTTTTCGCGGTGAAGATTGCGAGCGATCTCGCGGACGATTGCGAGCGCTTGTTCGTCGTTCTCCGCGAAGTGATCGGCGACGCCGGAGATGCGGGTGTGAACGTCGGCGCCGCCAAGGTCCTCCGCGCTCACCTCCTCGCCGGTCGCCGCTTTGACCAACGGCGGGCCGCCGAGAAAAATCGTGCCGTTTCCTTTGACGATCACCGTTTCGTCGCTCATCGCCGGAACGTAGGCGCCGCCTGCGGTGCAGGAACCCATGACGGCGGCGATTTGCGGAATGCGTTTCCCCGACATGCGCGCTTGGTTATAAAAAATGCGTCCGAAGTGATCGCGGTCGGGAAAGACGTCGGCCTGCAGCGGTAGGAACGCGCCGCCCGAATCGACGAGGTAGATGCACGGAAGATGGTTCTGCTCGGCGATCTCTTGCGCGCGGAGATGTTTCTTCACCGTGAGCGGATAGTACGTCCCGCCCTTGACGGTTGCGTCGTTGGCGACGATCACCGATTGCTGTCCCTCGACGAAGCCGATGCCGGTCACGACGCCGGCGGAGGGCGCTTCGTCGTCGTACATGCCGCCTGCGGCGAGCGCGCCGAGTTCGAGGAAATCGCTCCCCGGGTCGATCAGGCGCTCGATACGTTCGCGCGCGGTTAATTTTCCGCGCTTTCGATGCTTCGCGACGGCATCGGGGCCGCCGCCTGCCTGCACGCGACGCAGGCGATCGCGCAGCTCGGCGACCAGCCGCTCCATCCGGGCGGCGTTGCGGGCAAAACGTTCGTCGGTGGTGTCGAGATGGGTCGGCAATTGCATGGTTGCGCTGCTTCGCGCTCGGTCGGCAAAAAGCCCCGGCAAGCTTTTCATCGCCCTCTCATGCTTTGCGGTGCGTGAACCCATAGAGTGAGAACAGGTAGATCGAAGGCGAGGAGGAGATCGATGGCAAGCGCGACGACGGTGAGACCGCACGCCGATATTCCGGGGCTCGTGCGCCCCGCCGGGAGACTCGATGGAGGTGACGCGCTCTCGCGTTACCGCGGCCCGTGGGATTCTCGCCTCGCAGCGCACCTTCTGCGCCGCGCCGGTTTCGGCGGCTCCCCCGATGAGGTCGCACGGGTCACCGCGATGGGGATGGAGCGCGCGGTCGATTCACTGATGCGGCTTCCCTCGGTCGAGAGCATCGCCCCTCCGAGCGATCTGTTCGATGCGGTCGCTTACCTCGAATCGCAAGGCGGCTTTCGCGCGCTTCGCACCGAGGACGTCGCCGAAAAACGAAAGCTCTTCAAACACATTCGTATGGGCGAACATCGTTCGATCCTCGGGTTGCAGCAGTGGTGGCTCCAACGCATGCTCGACGGCGGCGCTCCGCTCCAGGAAAAAATGGCGTTCTATTTCCACGGTCATTTCACGACCGCATCGGTGCAAAAGGGCGTTACCGCGCCGATGACCTTCGCGCAAAACCAGTTGTTCCGTCGCTACGCGCTCGGAAATCTCCGCGATCTCACGAAAGCGATTTCGCGCGACCCGGCGATGTTGCTCTATCTCGATAACGCGAAGAATAACAAAGCGCATCCCAACGAAAACTACGCGCGCGAACTGATGGAGCTCTTCACCCTCGGGCTCGGTGCCTATACCGAAGAGGACGTTCGCCAAGCGGCGCGTGCGTGGACCGGGTACGAGGTGTTTCCGCTCCGTGGAGTCGCGCGATACAACCCTCGCAAACACGACGACGGCAGCAAGACGTTTCTCGGCCATACCGGGAATTTCACCGGCGAGGATATCGTCGACATCATCTTCGAACAGCCGCAATGCGCGCGTTTCTTCGCGACGAGCCTTTTGAACGCGTTTCTCTATAACGATCCGGAGGACGCGCTGGTCGAGCGGGTCGCCTCGCTCCTGCGCGGCCACGATTACGAATTGCGTCCGACGATCGGGACGTTGTTGCGCAGCGACGTCTTTTATTCGCCGCGTGCCTATCGAGCGCTGGTGAAGAGCCCGGTGGAGTTCGTCGTCGGCGCCCATAAGGCGGCAGGGCTGACGCGCATCGATCCCCGCTCGCGCGGCGCGCTACGACAGATGGGCCAAGTGCTGTTCTTCCCGCCGAACGTCGCCGGCTGGCCCGGCGGCGAAAATTGGATCACCAGCGATATGACGATCGCACGCGACAACTTCCTCGCGGGCCTCGTAACGAGCCGCGAGATTCAACGCTCGTGGCTTGCGAACGCGCCGACCGATGCCTCGCAGGCGGCGGCGGCGATGGTGGCGGGCGTGCTGCAGGGCGATGCGTCGGTCTCGGCGCGCGGCAATCTCGAACGCTATCTCGACGGCTCGGGTAGCGCGGCGCTGGGAGCGCTCTCCAGTGAAAATTTCGACCAACGCATGCGCGGCGGCGCCTATCTCACGATGGCGATGCCGGCTTTTACGCTCGCGTGAGCGATGATGAAGAAGGAACGGTGAACCGATGAAACGCTCGAAGTTTGTTCTCGGAACGCTCGGCGGCTTGGCGCTCGTTGCGAACCCGCAGCACGTATTCGCGCGCGCGCTTTCAGGGGCGGTGCGGCCGGGATTGCCGGGAGCGGAGAATCGCGTCCTCGTCTTGATCAATCTGCAGGGCGGCAACGACGGACTCAACTGCGTGGTTCCGCACGGCGACCCGCTCTATTATCAGCTACGCCCGCATTTGGCGATTCCGGCGAACGACGTGCTCGCACTCGACGCGCGGATCGGCTTCAATCCGGCGATGCGCTCGATGAAGCGCCTCTACGACCGCGGCATGCTCGCGGTGGTTCAGGGCGTCGGCTATCCGCATCCGAATCATTCGCATTTTCGCTCGACGGAGATCTGGCAGACCGCCGCTCCCGACCGTTACGAACACACGGGTTGGCTGGGGCGCTACCTCGATGAAGCGGAGATTCCCAAAGGCGAGCTCTTCGCCGGCGTCTCGATCTCGCAGGTGCTCCCGGAGGTGCTGATCGGCAATCGCATCGATGTGCCGGCGATTCCGAATGCGCGTGGGTATGGGTTTGCGGGCAATCGGAACCCCGTGCTGCGCGGCGCCTTCGGCGGCGTCCTCGGCGACCGCGCGTTGCCGTTCTCCTCGCCATACCTCGCCCACGTGACCGAGATTACCGAGAACGCCGAGAGCGGCGCGCAGGAGCTACCCAAACTTATCGGCGGCTATAGCACGAAGGCGCGGTATCCGGCGACGCCGCTCGGGCGCAGCCTCGCGCTGGCCGCTCAGATCGCGGCGAAGAGCGCCGGGACGAAGGTGCTCTATGTCGCGCATGGATCGTTCGACACGCACGTCAACCAGCAGCCGACTCAGAATCGCTTGCTCGGCGAACTCGCCGATGCGCTCTCGGCGTTCTACGACGATCTCGCCGAGCACGGGAACGACGGCCGCGTCCTGACGATGACCTTCTCGGAGTTCGGGCGGCGGATCGCCCAAAACGGAAGCGCGGGGACCGACCACGGCGAGGCCTCGCCGCTCTTTTTGGTCGGGAAATCGCTCAAAGGCGGCATCTACGGCTCCTATCCCGATCTCGCCGACCACGACGCGGGAAACCTTCGGTTCACGACCGATTTTCGGAGCGTCTATGCGACCGTTCTGGAGCGCTGGCTGGGGCGTCCCTCGCACCCGGTCCTCGCCGGAACCTTTCCGCTCCTTCCGATGCTTGGTTGACCTGGTCGACGCAGGAGGGCTCTCAGCAACCTCTAATCTTGTAGGACGTCACAGAACCCGTCGGAGGTCGCCTGCGCGAGTGGGCGGAGGTGGTTTTTTGTACCTACGCGATGAGAATGCCGTCGTTCCGGTCATTGGCCGTGAGAGCGGCCTGCCGCCCCGCGGTATGCCGAAGAATTTCATGCTCGCGTGGCTTTTGGTCATGCTGAACCACAGCGATCTCCATGGGTACGAAATCATGAAAACGCTCCGCGAGCGGTTCGACGTCAGCACCGACCCGAGCTCGCTCTACCGCGCCCTACGCCGCCTCGAGCGGGACGGCTACATTTCGTCGTGGTGGGATTCGCGCGAATGCGGCCCCGCGCGCCGTGTCTATCAAATCACGGTGACCGGCCGCTCGACGCTCGCGTTGTGGAACGACGCGCTCGAACAGTATCGCTCGCATCTCGAATCGTTCTTCGAACTCTATAACGGCGCGAAAGCCGGCTCGGCCTCTTCGGCGATCGGCGCGTAAGGGGCGACCGTATCGTGGCTGCCGATGCCCGCGTTCTTTTCCTGGGCAGCGGCGGCGCGCGTTTCGTCGTGGCGCGACAGTTGCGTGCCTCCGGCGGAATGTGGTTTCACTTTGGGGAGACGCAGATCCACCTCGATCCCGGGCCCGGCGCGCTCGTCCGCGCGCTCTCGCATGTGCCGCCGCTGAACCCGCGCGACCTCGATGCCATCGTGCTCTCGCACAAACATCTCGACCACGCCGGCGATATCAATGCGATGATCGAAGCGATGACCGCTGGAGGATTTCGCCGTCGCGGTGCGCTCATCGCGCCGCGCGACGCCTTCGAGGGGGATTCGCTGCTACAGCCCTATGCCGCCGCGTTCGTCGAACGTCGCGAGATACTCGAGCCCTCGCGTTCGGGCTATCGCGTCGGCGAGGTGGAGATTGCGAGTTCGCCGCTCCACCACCATGCGGTGCAGACGCTCGGCGTTCATTTCCAGTATCGCGGCCTGCGCGTCGCCTATCTTCCGTGCGGACGCTTCGATGAAAGCATCGCCGCCGATTATGCGGCGCATCGCCCCGACGTCCTGATCGTGAACGTCCTTCGCTTCGAAGATGCGATGCAGGTCGATCACCTCACGTGGGCGCAGGCGCGAACGATCGTCGACATGGTTCGCCCGAGCGTCGCGATCTTCCAGCACTTCGGAACGAAGATGCTCGAGCGCGATCCGGCGCGCCTCGCGCAACAGGTCGAGGACGATTTAGGGCTTCGGGCGATCGCCGCCTACGACGGGCTCGAAATCGATCTGACGACGCAGGTCGCGGCAGCCCGTGGCTGAGATCGTTCGCGTCGCCGACGAGCGCGCGGACGCGTTCTATCGGCAACACGCGCGCGCCGCACTGAAAACGGCGTGGGCGTTTACGGTGGTGTGGCACGAACAAATCGTCGACGTGCTCGCCATCGACGGCGAGCGAACCGTCGGTACGGCGCGGCTGCGCATCGCCGCATCGCTCGGACACGTGGAGCGCATCGTCGTCGATCCCGAGGTTCGGCGGCGCGGAATCGGGCGAGCGATGCTGCTCGAACTCGACGATATCGCGAATTACTACAACTGCCACAAGATGACGATCGGCGTCCTCGCCGGCGGCGAGGGGGAGCGCTTCTTCGAGGCGTGCGGCTACCATCGCGAAGCGCTGCTTCCGCAGCACGATTTCAAACTCGACGTCGCCATGCTGCGGAAGTTTTTGCTCTAACGCGCGCGCGCGGGCGGGCCGCGACGGCGACCGCGTACATTTCTGCGGATCGGCGGCGGCCGACGCGCGGCTGGGAACCGGCGCATCGCACGTACGTGCCCTCCCTGCGGGCGGCGCTTCGGCAGCGCCGCTAGGCGCGCGCGGACGTTGCGGAACGCGCGTGCGATCGCCGGAATGCGCCGCGACAAGCGCGGATGCGAGGAAATCGATCCGTCGAAGAGCACGACGCGCCCGTGCGGGCTCAGCGCGCTGACGACCGGACCGCCGCCGCCGATCACCGCGCGCGCGCCGTTCCCCGAGCGTGCGAGGCTGTGTGTCCCGCGAAAGCTCGTTGCAATCGCGTTCGCGCCGCGTCCCTGTGCGTCGATCTGCGCGCCGCCGCGAACGCCGAGCACGACGTTCCCGCGCTGCGACTGGAAGCGTGCGAGCCCGGTGCGAAAATGCATCTCCTCGGCGAGGATCGATCCTCCGATACTGCCGACATCGATCTGGCTGGCGGTGACGTGGCTGAGGAAAATATTTCCGACGGCGTTGCGCACGCGCAAGCGCCCGAACGCGGAGTTCTGCGCGAGAATCGGGCCGCGACCGGTCTGCGCGACGCCGCTGGAACGAACGTTATCGAGCGCGATCGCTCCCTGGTGGACGAGCGCGGCGAACGCCGCTCCGCGATATCCCTCGATATGCAGAACGCCGCTACCCGCGATGCGGACCGCGAGCATTTGGGTGGAGGCGGGAAGATGGATCACCGTCGGGCCGCCGCCGCGGATCACGACTGCATCGTGATCGCCCGGGGGAATATTCGGCAGCACGAACGGCTCGGCGGGAAGATTGAGGGAGCCGTTCGGGGTCGCGACGCGCTGCGCCCACAAGGTGATGTCGTGCGGGATATGTCCGCGCACGCTCGCGGCATCGAAGTGCTGCCAACCGATATGGCCGCCGGTTTGGATCTCGACGTCGGGGCGATTCCACGTAACGATGCGCAGGTATCCGTACTGCAGCTGCACGCTAACGATCGGGGCGGCGCCCACGGCGATATCGTCGGCGCGCGCCCGGGCCGACGCCGCAAACGTGAAAACTGCGGCGAGCGCCGTCGCTGCCGCAAGCCTCGAGATCGCGTTCATCGTGCCCTCAGCGTAACGCGGGCGGGCGCGCGCGTCATGAGGGATCGGTGAACTCTTCGACGAGGCGCGGAAGCGTGATGCGCAGCAGCGCCCCGCCGCCCGGTGCGCTCTCGGCGCGCACCTCGCCCCCGTGGACGCGAGCGATGGAGCGAACGATGGCGAGTCCCAGCCCGGTTCCGGGGGTCGAGCGTGCGTGGGCGCTATCCCCGCGATAGAAGCGCTCGAAGACGTGCGCGCGCTGCGGCTCGGGGATGCCGGGGCCGTCGTCGAGCACCTCGACGATCGCCTGCTCGCCGAGCGCGCGGACGCGCACCTCCACCGAGCCCTGCGGCGTGAACTTCATCGCATTCTCGATCAGGTTGGCGATCGCTTGGCGCAAGAGGTGCGCTTCGCCCATGACGATGACGCCGCTCTCGGCATCGAGCGTGAGATCGAGCCCCTTCCGCATCGCCTCCCCCCGTTCGCCTTGCAGCGCCTCGGCGGCGAGTGCGCCGAGTGCGACCGGTTCCATCGGAATCTCGTCGCCGCGATCGGCCTTTGCCAGCAGCAGCATGCCGCCGACCATCTGCGAGAGTTGCGCGCTCTCGGCGACGATGGTTTCGAGGCTTTCGTGCAGCACCTCCGGATCGCGATCGCCCCAACGCAGCAGCATCTGTGCGTTGGCGTTGATCGACGTGAGCGGAGTGCGCAACTCGTGCGATGCGTCGCTGATAAACTGCCGCTCGCGCGCGAACGCTTCTTGCAAACGCGCGAGCAGATCGTCGAAACTCTCGGCGAGCCGACCGATCTCGTCGTCGCGTTTCTCCCAATGCAAGCGTCGGTCGAGGCGCTCCGAGCCGATTTCGCGCATCGCCTGCGCGAGCTTTTCCAGCGGGTCGAACGCGCGCCCCGCGAGCCACCACGAGAGCGCAACGATGGCGAGCATCGCGGCGAGCACGGCAATCGCGATGCTCTCGCGCGTTTGGGCGATGCTTCGTTCGAGGGCGTCGATACGCTCGGCGACGTGGACGACGACGTGGTGCGAACCGAGCGAAAAATAGCGATCTTCAACGAGGAGCGTGCCGATCGGCAACGTGATTTGGCGGCGCGCGACGGTGGTTCGCGCGCCGAGACCGACCGCTTTGGGAATCGTCGTGCCCCCGAGGTTGCTGCTCTTCGCCAGCGGATATCCGTTACTCGAATCGATCTGGATGAAAGTGGTCGGCGACGACCAACTCGTCAGGTTATTCCCGTCGGTGAGGAGTGCGTAGGCATCGGAGCCGCCGAATCCGAGCGAGAACGGTTCTTCGCTCGCTTGCACCGAGGAGGCGATCTCGGCCATCGTCGCCGAGACGCGCGCGCGCGCCTGCGCGTAGAGAATCGATTGCAATCGCATGCCGACCACCGTGCTGACGAGCAGCAACACGACGACGAGCAGCGCTGCATACCATGCGGCGACGCGCCACTTTAACGAATGCATGTCGCGCGGGCGTTTTGGCGCACGCCGCTAATCCTTTATCGTGTAACCGATGCCGCGCACCGTGGTGATGAGTTTTTCATCGAATCCTTCTTCGAGTTTGCCGCGCAGGTAACGCACGTAAACGTCGATGAGGTTCGAGTCGCCGAGAAAATCGCTGCCCCAGACGCCATTGAAGAGCTCGTCGCGGGTATGCACCTTATTACGATGGAGTAAGAGATACTCCAGGAGCGCGTATTCCTTTGCGGTCAGGGCGATCTCTTTTCCGCCGCGCCGCACTTCGTGACGGTCGCGATCCATCACGACGTCTTTATAGACGATCGAACGATCCTGCGGTTCGCGCTCGCGGAGCTGCGCGCGAACCCGCGCGAGGAGTTCTTCGGTGGCGAAAGGCTTCGTGAGATAATCGTTCGCGCCGATATCGAGCCCGGCGACGCGGTCGGGGACGCGGTCCTTCGCGGTTAACATGATGATCGGCACCCGGCTCTTCGCGCGGATGCGTCGGCAGACTTCCATGCCGTCCATGCGCGGCAACATGAGGTCGAGGATGACGAGATCGGGTTCCTTGAGGGCGAGTTCGAGCCCCTCGACACCGTTCTGCGCGAGCTCGACGTGATAGCCTTCGTGCTGCAGTTCCAACTGGAGTACGCGCGCGATCGCCGCGTCGTCTTCGACGACGACGATGCGCCGCTGCTTTTCGGAAGCGTCCATGGGGCGGTTCTACCCGCCGCGGGTCTAGCGCCCCTTGCGCGCGAGGTTAATCCCCGCTGAGAAATCCGGTACCGCCGAGACGGCAAACGCGACCGCCGCGCCGACGGTGAGCCAGATCAGCGTCGCGGGTTGTGCGAGCGCGAAGGCGACCCGGTCGAGCAGCGTGACGACCCCGGCGAACGCCGAGCCATGGGTGACGAACCAGAGCGCGAGTGCGAGGAGCACGCCCCAGGCGCTCGCTTCCCACGGATCGATCGGTTCCGCCGGAACGCGTTGCACCGTCGCCGCCAGAATCGAGGCGTGCAGATCCGCGGGCGGCTCCTCCAGCGGGAGTGCTGCGAGAAGGCGGTCGAGTTCGTCGTCGGTTCGCTCGTTCATACCTGGTTCTCCGATGCGGCGAGAATCTGCCGCAGTTGCTCTTTGGCGCGAAAGAGGTGCGTCTTGACGGTTCCGAGCGGTACCCGCAGCACCGAGGCGATCTCATCGTACTGCTTTCCTTGCAGATGATACAAGGTAATAACGCTCCGATATTTTTCCGGAAGGGCGTCGATCGCCGCGCGCAGTCGGCCGGCATCGTCGTTCGCGATCGCCTGCGCTTCGGGGCCCGGCGCGCTGTCGGCGCGTTCGGGAAGTTCCTCGCCGGAGTAGCGACGCGATCGTTTGAGGCGATCGCAGCACGCGTGATAGCAGATCGAGAAGATCCAGGTCGAGAACTTCGCCTCCGGGCGAAAGGTGCGCAGCGAACGGTAGGCTTTCACGAAGGCCTCCTGCGTCGCGTCGCGAGCCTCCTCGCGATCGCGCAGCGTCCGTACGGCGAGGGTATAGAGCGAACGCTCGTACCGCTCCACGAGCGTGGTAAAGGCGGCCGGGTCGCCGGCGAGGGCGCGCCCGACTAGCTCGGTATCGCTCGTTCGTGGCTGCTCGGCTTCGATCGCTCCCTCCACCGCCATCGCTGACATGCTTCCTGTACGCCCACGCGGGGAGGATTGTTTCGTCGCCCGGCGTTGAAACCTGGGGCGAGTCTCGGACGTATGTGGGGCATGACGACCCAGAGCAAGGAGTTCCGGTATGAGTGACAACGCCGTCGGCGCGATCGCCGTCTTCTGTATCTTCGGGCTACCGATCGTAGCCATCATGGTGCATCGCGTCCTCAAACATCAGGAACGGCTCGCGATGATCCAACACGGCTTTCCGGTCGATGCCGACCCGCGCGACGCCTACCGGGCGATGAAAATGGCGCAAAAATTGGGGATGCCGCC